>JAFUNM010000031.1 GCA_017482195.1 Clostridia bacterium | reverse complement strand
TTATTTACCTACACAAAATCTTGAAAAAATCCGGTCGATCATCTGGTCGGTCACTGTCGCACCGGTGACTTCTCCTACCGCACTTGCCGCCTCGGTGATATCAAGAGAGGCCAAGTCAGGGGTAAAGCCCATTTGCAGCCCTTCGATGGCCTTGCGGACAAAGCGCAATCCAGCGGTCAGCCGCTGAGTCTGGAAAAGGGAGGTCAGCACTCCTTCAGCAGCGGTATCCTCCACCGAATACTGCTCCTGAACCCATTGATCCAGCAACTCACAGCCCGTTCCGGTCCGCGCAGAAATCTCTACACAATGTATAAATTTATTTTTAATATACTCTATGTTTGCTAATTTCGGCTGATCGGCCTTGTTAATGATGGCCAGATTGCCTTCTTTTCCGAAGGTCTCCATTAAAGCAAGATCCTCTTCGTTTAAGGGACGGGAGCCGTCAAAGACCGCAAAGACCACCGTGGCCTCCTCTGCCTTTTTGCGGGCGATGGAGATGCCCTGCTGCTCGATGGGATCGGCCGTATTGCGGATGCCGGCCGTATCGGCCAGATGGCATTTGAGTCCGCCTAAGCGGCAGCCTTCGGTAACGGTATCCCGGGTGGTGCCGGGGATGGAAGATACGATACTGCGGTCATATCCGAGCAGTTGATTCATCAGGGTGCTTTTGCCCACATTGGGAGCACCCACAATGGCAATATTGAGCCCCTCCTTGATCAACTGACCCCGGCGGGTGCCGGCCAATAGTTCCTCCAATTCCCTCTCGATTTTCTCAAGTTCTAAAAGCGTATCTTCCTCCGGGGCGTCCACCTCTTCGGGAAAATCCACATAGGCCAGAAGAGCCGTATTGAGGGTGACCAACCGATCATAAAGGGCCGCGATCCGTTTGGAAAGATGCCCTTCCAATTGAGAGAGAGCATTTTTCTGTTCGGCTCTTGAAGTCGCCTCGATCAGGTCGATGACCGCCTGGGCTTTCAAAAGATCCAGCTTGCCGTTTAAGAAGGCCTGCTTGGAAAATTCGCCGGGCTCTGCCATCCGACAGCCCGCTTCCAAAAGCAGCTCCAATACGCTTTGTAAAACATAAAGACCTCCGTGGCAGCAAAGCTCTGCGGTATCCTCTCCGGTATAGGAGCGGGGCCCCTCATAGAAGGTAACCACCGCCTCATCGTATACTTCATGGTTTTTCACAATGCGGCAAAGGGTGGCCTTACGCGGACACAGCAAAACCGCCTCTCCCTTTTGGTTCTGCAAAAGAGGGGAGAGAAATTCTTTGGTTTTGGGACCGCTGACCCGAATGATGCCTAAGGCAGCGGTAGCAGGAGCGGTGGCAATGGCACAAATGGTATCGGACATATTATTTCCTTACTTTTTTGATCGTTTTTTTCATTATATCAAAAGAGAAAAGAGATTGCAATTGCAATCTCTTTCTTGCTCTTATTTCTTATAGCTTACAACAACCCGTCTCTTGGGTTCGGAGCCAACAGAGAAAGTCGTGATATGATCACGGCCGGTCAGAGCGGCATGGATGATCCGTCTTTCATAGGGACTCATGGGCTCCATGGTGATGTTTCTCTTATATTTTAGAGCCTTCTCCGCATTGCGCTCTGCTAAATTCTGCAGAGTACGGATCCGCTTGGCGCGGTAATTTTCGGTATCAATGGTAACACGCAACTTATCACCGCTTTTGCCCTTATTGAGTACCAGACCGCAAAGGTACTGAGCAGCATCCAGCGTCTCGCCGCGGCGGCCGATCAGCACACCCATTTTGGCGCCGCTGACCTCAGCATAGTAATGACCGTCCTCGCCGATCTCCACTTTGACAGCGCTGTCTTCCTCGGCGCCGATATGCACCAGAAGACCGCTGATGAATTCGATGATCTTCTTGGAATTCTCATCGTCCACCGGCTTTTTCTCCACCTCGGGAAGGATGGGGGCGGCAGGCTCCGCCTTTTTCTCTTCCTTCTTTTCAGCGGGTTTCTTGTCCTTTTTGGAGAGCTTTTCCGGCTCCCAAGCAGGGATCTTGACCTCTTTCTTAGGAGCAACTTCCTCATCGGCGGCTTCTACTTCCACCTTGATCTTAGCGGGTGTAGCACCAATACCGAAGATGCCCTTGGAGGGTGTTTCCTCTACGGTATAGGCGAGCAGGTCTTTATCTTCGCCCAGTTCCAAAGCGGCAGCCTCAACAGCAGCTTCAATGGTCTTTCCTTCAAAAAATAATTCTTTGATTGCCATAAATTTCTATATTCCTCTTATTTCTTTTTCTTGGAGGCAGCAATGGCGGCAGCCTTTTTGGCGGCGGCAGCGCTGCGCTTTTCTTTCTTTTGCAGTTTTTCACGCTCCATCTTTTCCTCGACTTCTGCCAGTACCTTTTTAGGGTCATACATTTTGTTGAGGATAAAGAGCTGAGCGATACCCAGCAGGTTGGTGATGATCCAGTAAAAACCCAGAGCGCAGTTGAGACTGTAGCAGAAAAAGACCGAAATGATGGGCATCATATAGGTCATCATCTTATTACTGCCCTGTACGCTGGGATCCTGCTGCATGGGACTCATCTTCTGGGAGAGCCAGGAAAGCAGCAGACCGGTGAGACCGGCAAAAATGGGGATCAGCAGCATCCAGGAGAAGAAATCCTGACTGGGAGTACCCGAAAGGTCGATAAAACCGAAGAGCTTGTTTCCGGCAATAGGAAACTTGTCCACAGCATACTGATAGATCTGCAGCTCATAGTTGCTGATGGTGGTGACTGCGGCTTCGCCGGCGGTGATCTTATCGATCACCTGCTGTATCTTTTCCGGCAGATCCTGGATGGTCAGAGCCACCTCGTAGATCTTTTGGGCGGTATCCTTGGTGAAGTTGGCCGCATAATGCACATAGGTGATAGGATGACGCACAATCGCATAGATCAGCATAATAAGAGGCAGCTGGATCAGCATGGGCAGACAGCTGCTCATGGGGTTGTAGCCCTCTCTCTGATAAAGCTTCTGCAATTCAATATTATACTTTTCCTGATTATTGCCGTATTTTTTACGCAGGGCATCCTGATAGGGACGCAGCCGCACCATGTTCATCGAGTTTTTCTGCTGCTTCATTGCCAACGGAAAAATAATGATCTTGGTGATCAGGGCATACGCGATAAGAGCCAATGCGTAGTTGTTCAGCAGGTTCATCGCCTGCTGCATGATCCACGCAAAGGGAACGATCAAATAATCCCACATAATTATTTTCTCCTTTTAAATATTTGATCCGGCACCGGATCATAGCCACCCATGGACCAGGGATTGCAGCGCAAAATACGCCAGATCGCAAGGCCCCCGCCGATAATAATGCCATAGCGCAGGATCGCCGTACAGGCGTAGGCGGAACAGGTGGGATAAAATTTGCATCGGGCAGGAATGTGCGGGGAGATGAATTTTTGATAAGCACGTATGGGCAGGATCCATACCGCCCGTAACCTTTTGTGGATGCTCACGCCGAAAAGGTCTCCCGGAAGATCCGTTCTATTTCGGTGCTCTTACAGGAAAGAGCCCGACCGCGGGCAACTACCACAATATCAAAGCCCTTGGGAAACACCTCAAAAGCAGCCGCAGCTCCCGCCCGGATGATCCGACGGATGCGGTTGCGTTGGGGAGAATTGCCGATCTTTTTGCTGACGGTGATCCCCAGGCGCGTAACACCCAAGCGGTTTCTCCGCCAGTAGACCACCATCTCCCTGGTGACCCTGGACTTGCCTTGATGGTAGGCTCGTCTGAAATTCACATTTTCCTTTACACTCTCTATTTTCATACCCGGTAATACCTCAAAAAGAAAGAGCCACAATTATTAAATTGTGGCTCTCGTTATTAGTGAGATAATCTTTTTCTGCCCTTTGCTCTTCTTCTGGCCAAAACTTTGCGGCCGTTCGCGGTCAGCATTCTCTTTCTGAAGCCATGGACTTTGCTTCTCTGTCTTTTCTTGGGTTGATAAGTCCGAACCATTTTCCGATCCTCCTTCTATTGATCCTTGATTAGGATAATTCGTATTCTTAATTTTTGAGCAAAATATATTATATTAAAGTAGACATAATTTGTCAACTAAAATTTATTAAAAATTCAGGCTTTCGCGGATAAAGTCATTCAATTCCTCGATTTTGACCCGTTTTTGATCCATCGTATCCCGGAAACGGATGGTTACACAGCCGTCCTCTTCACTTTCAAAATCGTAGCAGATGGAGAAGGGCGTTCCGATCTCATCCTGACGGCGATACCGCTTACCGATGGAGCCGGCGTCATCAAATTCTACATTAAATTCCTTGCAAAGAGGAGCATAGACCTTTTCCATGGCAGCCTGGGACAGCTTTTTGGAAAGCGGCAAAATGGCAGCCTTTACAGGCGCCAGAGCGGGATGCAGTCGCAAAACGGTGCGAACATCATTCTTTTCCGCATCTAAAACCTCTTCGTCATAGGCATCGCAAAGGAACGCCAAAAGGACACGGTCGGCACCTAAGGAGGGCTCTACCACATAAGGGATGTAATGCTCATTCGTCTCCGGATCAAAATACTCCAGACTCTTGCCGCTGGCCTCCTGATGGCGGCCCAGATCGTAGTTGGTACGGTCGGCAATGCCCCAAAGCTCACCCCAGCCGAAGGGGAAGAGAAATTCAATATCGGTGGTCGCCTTGGAATAGAAGGAAAGCTCCTCCTTCTCATGGTCACGCAGACGCATATTTTCTTCCTTCATGCCCAAAGAGATCAGCCAATTCTTGCAGTAATCCTTCCAATAGTAGAACCAATCCAGATCGGTATCCGGCTTGCAGAAAAATTCACACTCCATCTGCTCAAACTCCCGGGTACGGAACACAAAGTTGCCCGGAGTGATCTCATTTCGGAAGGACTTTCCGATCTGGCAAACACCAAAGGGCAGCTTTTTCCGGGTGGTTCTCTGGATATTGGCATAGTTTACAAAGATTCCCTGGGCGGTCTCGGGACGCAGATAAACCTCATTTTTCGCATCCTCCGTCACACCGATAAAGGTTTTGAACATCAAATTAAACTTGCGGATATCGGTAAAGTTTTTACTGCCGCAGTCGGGACACTCAATGTTGTTTTCCTTAATATAGTCCTGCATCTGCTCGAAGGTCATACCTTCGGCATGGCCGCCCACATCCTCGATCAGCTTGTCTGCTCTGTGGCGGGCGTGACAGTCCTTACAATCCATCAGAGGATCGGAAAAACCACCCACATGGCCGCTGGTGACCCAGGTCTCTGGATTCATGATGATCGCGGAATCCAGACCTACATTATAGGGCGATTCCTGAACGAACTTTTTCCACCAGGCCTTCTTTACATTATTTTTGAACTCCACTCCCAACGGACCGTAATCCCAGGAGTTGGCAAGTCCGCCGTAGATCTCGCTTCCCGCATACACAAAGCCGCGGTTCTTGCAGAGATTGACGATCTGTTCCATGGTTTTTTCCGTATTATTCATACCGATTCCTCCGTATTTTTTACTAAAAATCTATTATATATGCAATTTTGCCGATTGTCAACCAATTCTGCATTTTAAAGATTAGGAAACTATATTTTAAGTAGTATCTATATAAATATAAAATATATATTGCATTTATCAACAGGTTATGATAAAATGTTAAATGTATAACCATGAAAGGGGATGAAAAATTCATGCAATCGTTTAAGGATGTTTGGGAAAGAGCGCTGGTTTTGTTGAAGAACGATCTCAACAATACCTCCTATGAAAGCTGGATCAAGCTGCTGATCCCGATGAAGATGGAAAACGATGTTGCTTATTTCTGTGTATCTACCTTGTTCCAGAAAAGCATCATCGATAAAAAATATAAGCAAAATATTGAGCATGCCATTTCCGAAACCATTGGTTTCGATGTGACCATCAAGGTCATGACGGAGGAGGAGGTTCCTCCCCGTTTTCAGGAGATCGCTCATAAAAAAAGTGAGGAAGTCAATACCGTAATGCCTCAAATTGAAGAGGATGAGATTCGGGCTTTTAACGCAAAGACTTATCTCACCTTTGAAAACTTTGTCGTGGGAAAGGAAAATGAATTTGCTTATGCGGCAGCGCTGGCCATTGCCAATAATCCTGCCGATGCTTATAATCCCTTTTTCCTCTACGGTCACAGCGGTCTGGGCAAGACCCATCTGATCAATGCCATCGCCAATAAGATCCGGGAAAACAATCCCGATATCAAGATCATGTATGTAAAGGGCGATGAATTCACCAGCGAGCTGATCGACGCCATTCAGTTTAACCATCAGCGTCAGTTTAAGAATAAATACCGCAAGGCGGACATGCTGCTGATGGATGACGTACAGTTTATCAGCGGTAAAAAAGCGGTACAGGAAGAGCTGTTCCATACCTTTGATGCACTGCATGAAAGTAATAAACAGATCATTCTTACTTCCGACCGTCCCCCAAAGGAGCTGGTCACGCTGGAGGAGCGTCTGCAATCCCGGTTTTCCATGGGCCTGATCGCCGATGTACAGCCCCCTGAATATGAAACCAGAGTCGCCATCATTAAACAGAAAGCTGCTCTTTACAATCTGAAGATCCCCGATGAAGTTGTTGAGCTCATCGCCACCAAGATCAAGACCAATGTCAGAGAATTGGAAGGAACCATTAAAAAGCTCAAGGCCTATCATTCTCTTTGGGGTCAGGCTCCCACACTGGCACTGGCAAAAGATGCCATGGAAGCAGTGATTAAGGAAAATACCAATTCCGCCATTACCCCTGCATCCATTATCGACCATGTAGCAAGGTATTTTAATATCTCGGTGGAACAGCTGCTGAGTAATAAAAAGACCAGCGAGATCGTTTTTCCCCGGCAGATGGCTATGTACATCATCCGGGAGACTACCAACCTCTCCCTGCCGGAGATCGGGAAAGAGATCGGCGGTAAAAACCATACTACCGTTCTTTATTCCATCCGCAAACTGGAGGATGCCATGCGGCAGGATCCCAAGATCGGAAAGATCTCAGCCGAGCTGATCGAAAATATTAAAAAATCTTATTAACATTTTTTTGCACAATCAACAGCCGGTGTTCCACAAAATCGACAGGTTTACCTAAAGTTAACATAATCATGTTGATGCTTTGTGAAAGAAAAATTTTTAATTCACAATTAAAAACACAGGCTCAAAATCAGACGGTGTCTTGCTTTTCAGAGTTTTGCACCGATTCAACAGACCAACAACAACTACTACAATAAGAAAGGAAATAACAAGAAATGAAATTTTCCTGCGACAGAACGGTTTTAAATGAAATCATCAATATTGTTCAAAAGGCAGCCAGCCCAAAATCCACCATTCCCGCCCTTGAGGGTATTATGATCGAGGCCTGGGAAAACGGAAAGATCGAGTTTACTGCCTATGATCTGAGTATTTCCATTTCTTACGAGCTGGAAGCAGAAGATATTGAAAGAGGAAGAGTGATCCTTTCCTCCCGTCTTTTCGGTGAGATCGTCCGTAAGCTGCCCGGCGGTGAGGTGACCATCGAGACCGATAACAAGACTTATCTTACCACCATTGAAAGCGGAAACGCGCATTTTACCATTACCGGTATGGATCCCGAGAACTTTCCCGAGCTGCCCGGCGTACTGGGCGAAGACGGGGTGATCCTGACCTATTCCGATTTTAAGACTATGGTACGGCAGACCATCTTTGCCGTATCCGTAACCGATTTAAAACCCATCCTGACCGGTGTTCTTTTTGAACTCAATAAAGAGGAAGGAACTGTCAGCGCAGTGGCAGTAGATAATTTCCGCCTTGCGATCCGAAAGGTTCCCTTTGTACAGGTCAACGGAAATTTCAATAAGGTGGTTATTCCCAGCAGAGCGCTGAATGAACTGCTGAAGATCCTGCCGGACAGCGATACCGAGACCATTCAGATCTGCAACAGTAAGAATTTTGTTTCCTTCCGGTTTGGTCAGGTGCAAATGATATCCCGTTTGCTGGAAGGTGAATTTCTGGATTATAAGGCAGCGATTCCGAAGGACTTTAATTTCAGAGTCAAGATCAATGTAAGAGACTTTTCCCATGTGATCGAGCGGGCTTCCCTGATGGCCAATGCCACTATCATCAGCCCCATTCGCTGTAATTTTGATTTTGACCGCATCGATATTACTACCGCATCCAATCTGGGAACCTTCAATGATTCCATTGATGTGGAACCCTTCTCCAATAAAATGGTGATCGGTTTCAATTATAAGTACATGCTGGCAGCACTCAATGCCTGCGACGATGACGAGGTCATGATCGAGCTGCAGAGCAATCTGGCTCCTATCATTATTAAACCGATGGATAAGGACGATTACCTCTTCTTGGTATTGCCCTTGAGAATGAAAGAATGAATAAATTAGTAATTTATGATGAATTCATCCGCCTTTGCGACGCTTTGAAGTTTGCCGGCATTGCCGAGACCGGCGGGATCGCAAAGCTGATGATCCTGGACGGGGAGATTTCCGTTAATGGGGAAACCTGTCTGCAAAAGGGAAAAAAGCTATATCCCGATGATGTGTTTACCGTAGACGGGGAAAGCTTTAAGATCGCGCAATGATCGTCAAAGCGCTCCGGCTTGAAAATTTCAGAAATTTTGAGGATGAGACCTTCCGATTCGATGGGGGAATCAATATCCTGGCAGGAAATAATGCTCAGGGAAAGACCAACTGCATCGAAGGAATCTATTTTTGCTCCTGCTTGAAGAGCTATCGGGTCATTAGGGAAGAGCAACTGATCCGTTTCGGAAGGGAACATGCCGCCATTACTTTGGATTTTGAGGTAGACGGCAGAGAAGAGCAGCTAAAGATCCTCTTTGCTAAGGGCAGACCCAAGGAATTTCGTTACAACGGTCTTGCGGTCAGCCGATTAAGAGACCTTTTGGGTTGTTTTCAGTCGGTAATTTTCACTCCCGACCATCTGAACCTTATTAAAGAAGGGCCTCATAAACGGCGCGCCTTTTTGGATATGGCGCTGTGTTCGCTGGATCTGCAATATACCGATCAGTTACTGAATTATCAAAAGATCCTCAAAAACCGTAATGCTCTCCTAAGGCAATGCAAGGAACGGCCTGAGAATGCGGAGATGCTCTTTATCTGGGACGGAAAGTTGGCCGAGGCCGGGTCTTATATTGCGAAAGCAAGAGCCGATTATATCGCTTTGCTTTCGGAGTTTGCCAAAGGCTTCTACAGCGAAATTTCCAAAAAGGAAGAAAAACTTAAACTGATCTATCTAAATGCTTTTACCAAAGATACAGTTTCCCAAGAGGAATACCGAGAGCTCTTTTTAAGCCGCCTGCAGCGGATGCGGGAAACGGATATTGCTATGGGTCAAACCATGAGCGGTGTTCATAAGGATGATATTTTGATCCTGCTTTCCGGCAAGAGTATGAAATATTTTGCCTCCCAGGGACAGATCCGCTCGGCGGTATTGGCTATGAAATTAGCAGAAGCGGAGTGTATTACCCAAAGGAGCGGTACCCAGCCGGTGCTGCTGTTGGATGATATTCTTTCGGAGCTGGATGCCAAGCGCCAGAAGTTCATTTTTGAGCGGATGGCCGGACGGCAGACCATTTTGACCACCTGTGAGCTGGGTAAGATCCGCAAAAAGGGTGATAAAGTATTCTTTATTAAAGAAGGAAAGGCGGCGAGAGTGCGTGTACCTGCATCTGGGTCAGGAAGTGCTGATCAAAAAGGATGATATTATCGGTATTTTTGATATGGACAAAGCCACCGTTTCCAAACGCACCAGAAATTTTTTGGCGGCCAAAGAAAAAGAGCAAAGGGTCATTAATGTGGCCACCGATCTCCCAAAATCCTTTATCCTTTGCGGCAGGGGAGACGATATTGTTGTTTATATTTCGCAGATCTCAGCACAAACCCTGCTGAAGCGCTGCAGTTTTATACAGAAATTATCTTATATTTAAGGAGAAAAAGAAATGGATCAGACAAAAGTCACCAACCAATACGATGAGTCCTCGATTCAGGTATTGGAAGGACTGGAAGCAGTCCGGAAGCGTCCCGGTATGTATATCGGTTCCACTTCCATCCGGGGCTTGCATCATCTGGTATATGAGATCGTGGATAACTCCATCGATGAGGCCCTGGCAGGCTATTGTGATACCATCAAGGTCAGTATCCTGCCCGGCAATATTATCGAGGTCGTGGATAACGGCCGCGGTATTCCGGTGGGGATCCATCCCAAAATGGGCATCCCGACCGTAGAGGTGGTCTTTACCATTCTTCATGCCGGCGGTAAATTCGGCGGCGGCGGATATAAGGTGTCCGGCGGTTTGCACGGTGTAGGTGCGTCCGTTGTAAACGCCCTGTCCGAATGGCTGGAGGTAGAGGTTCGGGACGGTCAGCATATCTATACTCAGAAATATCAAAGAGGCCATTCCGACAGTCCTTTGAAAACAATCGGCGACACCACCGAGAAGGGTACTACTGTACGCTTTTTGGCCGATGATCAGATCTTTGAGACGCTGGAATATGAATATGATGTCCTCTTAAAGAGACTCCGTGAGCAGGCTTTCCTGAATGCAGGCCTCAAGATCGAATTTGAGGATAAGCGTCCGGAGAAGGAACAGAAAAAGGTACTCCATTATGAGGGCGGTATCAAGGAGTTTGTAGCTTACCTTAATAAGAATAAGGAGCCGCTCCATGAGGAAATGATCTATATCAACGGCATGAAGGGTACCTCCATGGCCGAGATCGCCATGCAATATACTACCCGCTATGATGAGACGCTGATCTCCTTTGCCAACGATATCAATACCACCGAAGGCGGTACCCATGAGACCGGCTTTAAGAGTGCTTTGACCCGTATCATCAACGATTATGCCCGTAATAAGGGTATTCTTAAGGAGAAGGATCCAAATCTCTCCAGCGAGGATGTAAGAGAGGGTCTGACGGTCATTATCAGCGTAAAGGTGGAGGAGGCGCAGTTTGAGGGTCAGACCAAAACCAAACTGGGCAACAGCGATGTTTCAGGATTGGTCAGCTCCATCATGAGAGAAAAGCTGGGCGAATTCTTTGAAGAGAATCCCAAGGTGGCCAAGACCATTATCAGTAAGGCCATTTCTGCATCCCAGGCCAGAGAGGCGGCCCGTAAGGCCAGAGAGACCGCAAGAAAAAGCGCGCTCAATACCTCTATGAGTCTGCCCGGAAAGCTGGCCGACTGCCAGAGTAAGGATAATAAATATACTGAAATCTATATCGTCGAGGGTGATTCTGCAGGCGGCTCTGCCAAGAGCGGCAGAGACCGGAAGTTCCAGGCTATCCTCTCCCTCTGGGGAAAGACCCTCAATGTGGAGAAGAGCCGCTTGGACCGTGTTTATAACAATGATAAGCTGCAGCCTATCATTGCCTCGTTGGGTACCAATATCGGTGCGGACTTTGATATTACCAAGCTGCGCTACGGTAAGGTCATTATTATGGCGGATGCCGACGTGGACGGTGCCCATATCCGAACCCTTTTGCTGACCTTCTTCTTCCGTTTTATGCGGCCTTTGATCGAGGGCGGATATGTCTATACGGCCGTACCTCCTCTTTATAAACTGGTCAAGGGCAAGGAGACCCGCTATGCCTATTCCGATGCCGAACGGGATAAGATCTCCGCAGAGATGCGGGGTGAGGACGGTAAGGGCAAGGTGGAGATCAGCCGCCATAAGGGTCTTGGTGAGATGAACCCCGAGGAGCTGTGGGCCACCACCATGAACCCCGAGGTTCGTACTTTAAAACAATTTACTTTAGGCGACGCGATCGCTGCCGATGAGACCTTCTCTTTGCTGATGGGTGAGAAGGTAGAGCCCAGAAAGGCATTCATCGAAGAGAATGCCAAGTATGTCAACAATCTGGATGTATAAGGAGGTGGGCTGAACAATGGCAAAAGAAAATCATTTTGATGTCGCAAATTACGAAAATCAATATATCGTTCCGGTGGATCTGGAAAAGGAAATGAAAAGCTCTTATATTGATTATGCCATGTCCGTTATCGTGGGACGTGCGCTACCGGATGTAAGAGACGGCCTGAAGCCGGTTCACCGCCGGATCCTTTATGCAATGTATGAGGATAACCTGACCAGTGATAAGCCCTTCCGTAAGGCTGCTACCTGTGTCGGTGACGTGTTGGGTCGGTATCATCCCCACGGTGACGCATCGGTCTATGATGCCCTGGTTCGTCTGGCTCAGGATTTCTCCCTGCGGTATCCCCTGGTAGAGGGTCACGGAAACTTCGGTTCCATCGACGGCGATCCCGCCGCAGCATACCGATATACCGAGGCCAGAATGTCTAAGATCTCCAATGAGATGCTCAAGGACATTGAAAAGGATACCATCGACTGGGATCCAAACTTTGATGAGACCCGCAAGGAGCCCCACGTGCTCCCCGCCCGATACCCCAACCTGCTGGTCAACGGCTCTTCGGGTATCGCTGTCGGTATGGCCACCGATATTCCGCCTCATAACCTGCGGGAGGTGGTCGAGGGTGCTATCGCGGTATTGGATAATCCCGAAATCGAAATAGACGAGCTCTGCGAAATTATCCAGGGTCCCGACTTTCCCACCGGTGCCATCATCATGGGCAGAACCGGTATCCGCAATGCCTACCGTACCGGCCGCGGCAAGATCTATGTTCGTGCCCGTGCCGAGATTGAGGAGTGGAAGGACGACCGTTACCGTATCGTCGTTACCGAAATTCCTTATATGGTAAGAAAAGCGGCTTTGATCGAGAAGATCGCCGAGGAGGTCAAGAGCGACCGCATTTCCGGTATCTCCGATATCCGGGATGAATCCGCCAAGGATATCCGCTTTGTCATCGAGCTGAAAAAGGAAGCCAATCCCCAGGTCATTCTGAATCAGCTGTATAAATATACCGATATGCAGGCTACCTGCTCTATCATTATGCTGGCATTGGTGGACGGTCAACCGAAGGTGCTCACCATTAAGCAGATGCTGGAACATTATCTGGAGCATCAAAAGGATGTGATCCGCCGCCGTACCGCCTTTGAGATCAAAAAGGCAGAGGCCAGAGCTCATATTTTGGCCGGTCTTTTAAAGGCCATCGACCATATTGACGAAGTGATTGAGATCATCCGCGGCTCCAAGCATATTGCCGATGCCAAGGAAAAGCTGATGGAGCGCTTTGATCTGGATGAGATCCAGGCACAGGCTATTGTGGAGATGCGTTTGGGCCAGCTTTCCGGCCTTGAGCGCGAGAAGATCGAAAATGAATATAAAGAACGGACCGCCAAGATCGATGATCTCAAAGACATTCTGGCAAATGCCTACCGTGTCAACGATATCATTAAAACGGATATGAGTGAGATCGCCCGTAAATACGGAGATGATCGCCGCACCGAGATCGGCCATGGCGAGATCGGTCTGGAGGATGAGGATCTGATTCCTGTGGAGGATTGCATCTTTACCATGACCGAAGCCGGTTATATCAAGCGTCAGTTGGTGGATACCTATAAGGCTCAGCATCGCGGCGGCCGCGGAATCACCGGCATGAAAACGAAAGAGACGGATGTGGTCAAGAGCCTCTTCGCGGCATCCACTCACGATACGATCCTATTCTTTACCACTCTGGGAAGAGTTTATAAACTCAAGGGTTATGAAGTGCCCGAAAGCTCCCGGGTCGCAAAGGGTACCAATGTAGTGAATCTTTTGCCGCTGATGAGCGGAGAGAAGGTCAACGCCATGATCCGGGTAGAAAACTTTGAGGAGGAAGGCTATCTGGTGATGGCCACCCGCAACGGTACCGTCAAAAAGACTCCCCTCAAGGATTATGCCAATATCCGTAAGACCGGTGTCATCGCCATCCTTTTGGAGGAGGGGGACGACCTGATCGATGTGGTTCTCACCGACGGCACCAATAATATCATGCTGGCCTCTCATGAAGGCAAGGGGATCCGCTTTGCCGAGGAGGATGTCCGCTCCATGGGCCGTGTGACCCGCGGTGTCCGCGGTATCCGCCTCAATGAGGGCGACTATCTGGTAGGCATGTGCATCCAGAAGGAGGGCGCCGATTTCCTGACCATCACCGAAAAGGGCTACGGAAAGCGTACTGCGGTGGAGGAATACCGTCTGCAGACCCGCGGCGGTAAGGGTATCTCCAACTATAATATTACCGAAAAGACCGGCCTTGTGGCCTCTGTCCGTATGGCAGAAGAGGGTGAGGATCTCTTGCTGGTCACCAGCGGCGGTATCATTATGAGAACCAAGGTGGAGGAGATCTCCAAGCTTTCCCGCAGCACTCAGGGTGTTCGGGTGGTTCGCCTCTCCGAGGGTGTGACCGTAATTGATACGGCGCTGACAGCAAGAGAAGAAGAACCCGAAGAAGAAACAGAAAAACTTCCGGATGAGGAATAATTTCCCGTCCTATGTCGCAAAGTGTGTTGTTTTTACAACATGAAGTCCTATATAAATTGAAATAGGAATGATATAATTTTATTATCTTTCAGTATCAGTATCTTAAGGAGGATAACGATATGGTAAGAAATGCAAGAAAATGGCTGAGTGCTGTTCTGGCCGTGATGATGCTGGTCTCCATGGTCAGCACCGTTGCTTTTGCAGCTGAGCCCGTAGATCCTGATGCGCTCTATGCGTTTACTGTTAACGAAAAGGATCCGAATGCTTCCGATCTCTATTTTTACGGCGTAGAGATGAGCGAGACCGCTTTTGCGCTCCAAATTGAAAAAAGCCCGTACAACTATGTAAAAGTTTATAAAGAGGTCAACGGCGAGAAGGGTGCCGAGCAATCCTGCGCTGCTCCTTTGGGCGGTACAAAGGGTTCTGCCACCCTGCAGCTGGACGGTTATGTCAATCAATATATCGTGACCCTCTTCTCCCAGAACGGTCAAAAGTATAAAGACTATAGCCTGACTGTCGAGAAAAATCAGGTTCTGATCACGACTCCGACAGCCTATACCGTTGTGGAAGAAGCAGACGGTTCTGTAACCTATCAGATCCCTTATGAGAGTTCTACCGCAAAGTTTAAGCTGAACTTTACGGATGTGAATATTGTTGTTGCGGAAAACGGAACGCCTCTGACTGCTGTGAACGGGGAGTATACCGTAAACTTTGTTCAGCCCGGCAAAAAGACTTTTTCTATCACCTACGGGGAGATCGCCGAGGGTGTGGAGCAGTCGGTTTATACCTTCTCTATCGAATGGATGAAAAATGATAAGGCGAAGATCGAAATCCTGGAGGCAGAGACCGCAGGCTGTGTGCTCAATGAATATAAAGTGACCGTTCCCAAGGGTGTGACCGAGGTCGCTCTGCGGATGAAGTTCTCTTCCGGGGCAACGGCTGAGGTGATCAATGATTATACCGGTGAGGCTGCCGCTGTAAACGGAAATCTTTATACCTTGGATTATACCGGGAACAGAGATCTGGGTTATACCGTTACCGTTACCGCTCAGGATGGAACGAAAGCAGCATATACCATCACGTTGGTTCGTTTGAAGAGTGAGGCATGCGAACTGTTGAGCATCGAAGGTGCTCTGCTGAAAGACGGTGAATATGTAGCAGATATTAAGGACAATACCTTCTATGTAGGCGCTACGGTTTCTTCCTATGCCTCCTATGCGCTTTATTCCGATGCCGCCTGCACCAAGGCCGTCAACGGTACTGCCCTGCAGCTGCAGGCTGCCAAAACCGAGGTGTGGATCGTGGTGACCGCTGAGGACGGTGTGACCAAATCAGCTCCTGTAAAGCTGACTGTCAATACCACCGCCACGAACTTTGAGACCTCTGAGGAGAAGCCTCTTTATCAATCCATGGTCAACCTGGGTAAGGTGGCTGTTACCGGCGGTGAGGAACTGAACAATCCCGCACCCTCTCCCTATAACAACAGAGGCTATATCCGTGTAACCGGTTCTGCTCTGGGTGAGGAAATGTTCTTTAAGATCCAGGCTCTGGGTGAATATGAGGAACGGGGCGTTCTGCTCTATGCCGATGTCAATAAGACCATCCTGCTGGAGAATGAACTTTATATCACGCCCGACAGTCAGGGTACTGCTCTGTATGCTGTTATTGAAAGCAACGGTGTAAAGGAAGAATATATCGTTCAGATCGTAACCGAGGCTTCCTATACCTTCACCGATAAGCTGACCCCCTGGGCCGAGAAGTATGTGAAGGCTGTGGGTGAGGCCGGCCTGATGAAGGGAAAAGACGGCGGCGTATTTGACGGTACTGCTGCACTTACCCGTAATGAAATGGCTACCCTGTTGGTTCGTCTGACCGGTGCCAATAAGGATCTGTATGCCAATTTGGAATATAAGTTCCTGGATGCCGTTCCTGATTGGGTAAAGAATTATGTGAAAGCCGCTACCCGGATCGGTCTTGTGGACGGTGAGCCTGTGACCGATAAGGACGGCAATGTGACCGGCTATAACTTCGTTGGTGAGCGCAATGCCACCCGCGGAGAGTTCATTAAGGTCTTTGCCAACGCCATCTTTATCCATGAGGATATGGATGTAGAAGAGTATTATAATAAAAATAAGGTAGAAGTAGATCGGATCGTTACAGATTATAAATTCAAGGATATCGAGTCTGTAGCCGATTGGGCAAAGCCTTATATGTATACTGCAGTCGCCCTGGGTTTAGTGGAAGGCTCCTCCGAACCTGACGGTGTCTACCTCCATACCGAGAACCAGATCTCCCGTGACGAGGTTGCTGCCATTATCGCCCGCTCCTTACCCGGAGAAGAATAAAAGATAAAAAATGACGGTGTTTTACACCGTCATTTTTTTATTGTTTTTCTTTTGCTTTTTTGTTATGATAATTTTAAAAGGAGGACGAAAAGATGAAGAGGTTTTTTGCAATTCTTTGCATTGGCATATTAATATTAAGCGGCTGTGCTCCCGTTGAACCGGCACCGGCTCCTGTTTATGATACGGCTCCCGACCGGGTGGAGACCGGCATTACCGTCGGCGGCGTACCGCTGGAAAATCTTTATAAGGGTGCGGAGACCTATTATATTGAGGCCGAATCCCTTCTTTCTGTTTTGGGCGGCACCGCTCAGGCAGACCTTGGGATCGAGAGTCATACCCTGACCGTTACCGCCGAAAACTGGAGCCGTACCTATATCAGCGGCGGGGAGACGGCGAATGCACTTTATGACGGTACAAAATGGTATCTCCCCTATGAAGAGCTGCTGACGGAATTGGGCTACCATCTTTTTGAGGATACCGCTCAAAACCATCGCTACTATACCGTTTATCCCAAGGCAGATGGCCTTTATGGGGGTGCCGAGGTGCCGATCCTTATGTACCATGCGGTCAGCGATGATCTTTGGGGCATTTCGGGATTGTTTGTCTCTCCGTCGGAGATGGAGAAACAGTTAAAATATATCGTAGATAATGGCTATACTCCCATCTTTTTTGAGGATCTGGCCAATATTGAAACCATCGAAAAGCCGGTCATCCTCACCTTTGACGACGGGTACGACGATAACTACACCAATCTGTTTCCCCTTTTGAAACGGTATAATGTGAAAGCCACCGTCTTTATGATCACCGGTTCCATCGGTGCCGAGCACTACCTGACAGCGGAGCAGATCAGCGAGATGCAGGCCAGCGGACTGGTGTCTTTCCAGAGCCATACTGCCTCCCACCCCGATCTGGGCAGCTGCACCGCCGAAGAGTTGGATGCAGAAATGCTGCAGTCCAAATCCACCCTGGCTCAGATTACCGGTAAAGAGCCCTTTGTTCTTTGCTATCCTATGGGAAAATGGTCGGATCTTTCGCTGGAAAAGACGGCTGAGTACTATGAATACGGCATTTTCATGTCCGGTAAGACCTATGTCACCGGCCAGACCGACCGGGTAAAGATCTACCGAAAATATGTATCCCGAACAACAAGCCTTGATAGCTTTGCCGGTATGCTTAGGGTGAACAAATAAACCGAACCCCGTTTTAAAAAGGTGGATCATTTGTTACACTCTAAGTAAAGTATTCTTTGGTTCCCTGAAAGACCTGCTTGCTGAGCCCTAAAAGCCCGATCAGGTTGGGGATCATCATAAAGGCGCAAAAAATGTCGGCAATAGCCCAGGTGGCCTCGGCGGTAAGAAAGGCCCCCGCCATTAAGAACAATAGAAAAACGAACCGAAAGAGACGGTTGATCCCGGGACGGCGGGGAAAGAGATAGCGAAGGCTTTGCTCGCCGTAATAGCTCCAGCCGATGATGGAGGAAAAGCCGAAAAAAAGCAGGCAGAGCATATAGAGCAGCGATAAAAACGTACGGGGCAGCGGCAGCTGCTGCAGTGCATAGAGGGTGATGTTTGCACCGTCAATGCCGGGGGCACGCCAGGCCTCGGTCACCACGACTGCAAGGCCGGTGAGGGTGCACATGACCACCGTATCGAGAAAGGGCCCCAGCATGGAGATAAGACCCTGGTGTACCGGATGGGCTGTTTTGGCCGCCGCTGCCGTAATGGGGTCGCTTCCCATTCCGGCCTCGTTGGAAAAGATACCGCGTCCCAATCCGTAGCGTAAGGCCTTTTGTATCGTATATCCTGCTGTGCCGCCGAATACCGCCTTTGGAGCGATTGCAGAACGGACGATCAACCCCAATGCGGCAGGGATTTTTGAAACATTCAGTATTAATAGCCATAAAATCAACCCTGTGTATAATCCTGCCATCAGGGGAACCAATAAGGTGGAGACAGAGGCGATCCGTTTAATGCCGCCGCTTAACACCAATCCCACCAAAAGTGTGGTGACGGCCCCTGCGATCAGCGGCGTATAGGGGGAGGGGAAAACATCCTCTGCCGCCTCCACCATACCGTTGATCTGGGAGGTGGTGCCCATGCTGATCAGGCAGCAAAGAACACAGGAGAAGGCAAAGACCTTGGCCAAAAAAGGTCTTTTTAACCCTTGCTCCAGATAGTAAAAGGGGCCGCCGATGAACCCCGCCTTGGTACGGCGGCGGTATTGTACTGCCAGATAGCCTTCGGCGTATTTGGTCGCCATTCCGAAGAAGGAGGAGACCACCATCCAGAAAAGAGCACCCGGCCCGCCCGCCGCTACTGCGGTAGCAACGCCGATAATATTGCCGGTGCCTAAAGTAGCCGCCAGAGAGGTACAGAGTGCCGCCCAACCGCTGACCTCACCGGGGGCCTCGCTGTCCCCTTTTAATGCAGCGGAAAAAGCGGTTTTTAATTTTGTAAAAGAAAGAAAGCGGGTGCCCAGAGTCAAATAAATACCGGTACCCAGTACCAGTAATAAAGTCCCCGGCCCCCAAAGAAAGTTGGCAATTTTTTCTAACAGCATAAATAAAAGGATGTTCAAAAGAAATTTTGAACATCCTTATTATTAGATATACATCCCGCCGTTGGCCGCCAAAATCTGGCCGGTTATTTGCTCTTGCTCCGCAAGGAAAAGGATTGCCTGTGCCACATCCAAACCACTGGTCAGCTGACCGGTAGGAATCATTTGCTTGAGCGCTTCCCGATCAAGATCCCCCAGCATTTTACTTTCCACACAGCCGGGCGCCACGCAGTTAACAGTAATACCGGAAGGCGCCAATTCCTTCGCCAAAGCTTTGGTAAAGCCAATGAGTCCTGCCTTGGCAGCAGAATAGGCCACCTCACAGGAACCGCCGGTCTGCCCCCAGACCGAAGAGATATTAATGATGGCACCGCTCTTTTTGGAAAGCATGGCGGGTACCGTCAGTCGGGTCAGTGCCATATGGGAGAGCAGATTGGTTTCGATGCAGTCGGCCATTCCTTCTCCCGTTTCCTCGGTGAAGGGGCAATAACGGGCCGCACCGAAATTATTGACCAAAATGTCAATACTGCCGAAAGCAGTTGCCTCTTCGATCAGGCGGGCGCGATCCTTCGCTTTGGTGAGATCTCCCTGCACCAAAAGGAGCTTGCCGCCCATTTTTTCCAAATCCTCTTGCAGACTTTGAGCCGCTTTTTCATTTTGATGATAGGCCAGTACTACCTGATAGCCCTTGCGGATCGCAAGATATGCGGTCATACTGCCGATGGCACCGCTGCCGCCGGTGATCAATACTGTTTTCATAAATTCACTTCCCTTTATAGATATTCTAACCGAAATCCTTTTAGAAGACAAGATTTAATTGCAAAAAGCGGTCAAATCGTGTATATTAAAGATAGACATAAAAAGGAGGTGGCTCGTTTGGGTACACCCATTACCAAATTAAGCGGCGTGGGCAAGCAGCGGGCCGCTCTTTTAAATAAACTGGGCCTGGAGACGCTGGAAGATTTGATTTCGCTCTATCCCCATCGGTATGAGGATCGCTCTGTGGTGATTCCCATCGACGAAGTAACAATGCATCGGGGGGAGTTTGTCAGCATTGTGGCCACCGTATTGCAGCCGCCGGAGGAACGGCGGATCTACGGAGGCCGTACTCTGACCCGCTTTACGGTGGGGGATGATACGGGGATGATGACCCTTACATATTTTAATAACCCCTATATTAAACTAAAATTAAAAGAGGGGAAGACCTTCAACTTTTACGGCCGCTTGGATCAGAAGGCTTTTTTGAATATGGTCTCGCCTCAGGCAGAGGAATTAAAGGCGGGGCAGAGCCCGGCTATTTTGCCGGTCTATCCTTTGACTGCAGGTCTCAATCAGGGGCAGATGCGCCGCTGGGTAAAAGAGGCATTTGTTCTGGTCAAGGATACTCTGACCGATCCTTTGCCCGAAAAGTTAAGAGAAAAATATCAGCTGGCGGAGCAAAGGGAGGCACTCTATGCCGTTCATTTCCCAAAAAGCCATGGGGATATTCAAAAAGGCCGCCGTCGGCTGATCTTTGAAGAGTTATTGTATTTTCAGTTGGGGATCGGTCTTTACTCCCGGCGGGAAAAGGATACCAACCATTATCCCATTGGGGAGGTAGACAACGCCTTTTTGCAGCTGCAGCCCTTTATGCCTACTCCCACGCAAGAGCAGGCAGTAGCGGAAATTCTTTCCGATATGAACGGTGCGTTTGCCATGAACCGTTTATTGCAGGGCGATGTGGGCAGCGGTAAGACTTATGTGGCAGGAGAAGCTGCTTATGCCGCTTTGTCGGCAGGCTGCCAGGCCGCCATTATGGCGCCTACAGAGATCTTGGCGCGTCAGCATTATGCCTATTTTGCACCCCTTTTTGAAAAGTTAGGTTATAAGACCGGCCTTTTGGTGGGTTCAATGACCCAAAAAGAGAAAAAGGCCGCCTATGCGGCTCTGGAGAGCGGTGAGATCCGTCTGGCGGTAGGAACGCATGCCCTGCTGCAGGACAAAGTAGCTTTCCAAAAGCTGGGACTGGTGATTGCCGATGAACAGCATCGGTTCGGTGTCCGTCAGCGGGCAGCCTTGGCCAATAAGGGGAAAAAGCCCCATGTTTTGGTCATGTCCGCAACGCCGATTCCCCGTACCATGGCACTGATGGTCTGGGGAGATCTGGATCTTTCGGTTTTGGAGGGCAGACCCGCCGGCCGAAAGGAGATCCAAACCTTCCTGGTGGACAGCGGCTACTCCGAACGGCTTCAGGCCTTTATGGAAAAGCAGATCGCCGAGGGCGGGCAGGTCTATATGGTCTGCCCCTTGGTGGAAGAGAATGAGGAATTGGATCTGAAGAGCGCGGAAGCCATCTTTGAAGCGCTGCGGGAGCAATACGGGGATGCGGCGGATATGATCCACGGGAAGATGAAGCCGTCCGCAAAGGAAGCGGCCATGGAAAAATTTGTTGCCGGCGAGACGAAAATTTTAGTTTCCACCACCGTTATCGAGGTGGGCATCAATGTCCCCACCGCTACCCTGATGATTTTGCAAAATGCCGAGCGGTTCGGTCTTTCCCAGCTCCACCAGCTGCGGGGTCGGGTAGGCAGAGGCGCTATGCAATCCTATTGCATTCTGGTCAGCGATCATAAATCCCCCGCCACTCGGGAACGGCTGGAGTATTTTTGTTCCACGACAGACGGTTTTGCCATCTCCAATAAGGACTTGGAACTGCGGGGCCCCGGTGATTTCTTCGGATCCTTGCAGCACGGTCTGCCTAAAATGCAGATCGCAAACTGTGCTACCGATCTGGAGCTTTTGACCCTCTCCAACACCTGCGCCAAACGGATGCTGCAGTATGATCCCATGCTTTCTGCCGATCATAACCAAGCCATCCGCCGAAAGGTAGATGCATTGTTCAATAACGAAACCACCATTTTTAATTGACAATATTTTCTTGAATTTTTTGTTTCATTTCGCCAAAAATAGGATTGTAAACCTAATAAGGAGGTGAAAATGAAATGGACAATTCTGTTAAGAGCAATGCTAAGGCTGGTCTTGATAAGATGAAGTTTGAGGTCGCCCGTGAGATCGGTGTTGACCTGAAGCAGGGCTACAATGGCGATCTGACTTCCGCTCAGGCAGGTCATATCGGCGGCCAGATGACCAAGAAGTTGGTTGAGAAGGCTGAGCAGAGCCTGTAAATCCATTTTGGATATAGAAAAGGAGCCTAATAAAGGCTCCTTTTTTCATTTATTTACGGTAGTCTAAATATTTCCAGTTCTGAATGAGATAATCCGCACCGGAGATGAGGGTCAACACCGTTGCGGCCAACATGCCCACTGTTCCGAAAACGGCGGTGCTTTCGGGTGCGGCGCCGGTCAGGAAGGGGATCCCCCAACGGTATTCCGACTCACCCAAGAGAACCGGCTCCACCATCAGCAAAAGGGTGGAGATCATCTGGGTGACCGTTTTCGCCTTGCCCCACCAGCCGGCGGCAATGACCTTGCCGCTGCCGGCAGCCACCAGCCGGATGGAGGTGACCATCAGCTCTCTGGCAATGATGATAACGGTAATAATAGGGTGGATCAGCCCCTTATGCTGTAGCAGCACCAAAGCGGTGATGACCAGCATTTTATCGGCCAAGGGATCCAAAAACTTACCGAAATCGGTGATCTGATTGTTTTTTCTGGCCAGGTGGCCGTCAATGGCGTCGGTCGCCGAGGCGATGCCGTATACGGCAGCCGCCAGCAGAGAACCCCAGGGTGCGGGGACGGCCAGAAAGACTGCCATAAAGACGGGAATCATCAAAACTCTTAAGAGGGTCAGTTTGTTTGGTGTGTTCATTTTGCAACTCCGATCAGGTCATAATCCATAATTTCTTCGATCTCGACTTCAATAAAATCACCTACAGCGATATTGCTGCCGCCGGTGAAGAAGATCTTACCGTCGATATCCGGCGCTTCTCTTACGCTTCTTCCGTACCAGCATTCGCCGAACCGGTCAAAGCCTTCCGCCAAAACGGTCAGGGTCTTACCCGGCATTTCGGCCTGCTTTTCTTCTACCACATCGGTCTGCACCGTATCTAAGATCTCCCGCCGCTTTTCTTTGACTTCCTCATCAATTTGGTCGGGGAGATCATAGGCGGGAGTGCCTTCCTCGCGGGAGTAGCAGAAAACGCCTAATTTATCAAACTTTGCTTTGCGTACAAAGCGGCAAAGGGCATCGAATTCCTCTTCCGTTTCCCCGGGAAAGCCGACGATCAGGGTGGTACGCAGGGTCACATCGGGAATCCTTGCTCTTAATTTTTCTAAAAGTGCTAAAAGCTGTTTTTCGTCACCGGGGCGGTTCATGCGCTTAAGAACGCTGCCGACTCCATGCTGAATAGGCATTTCAATATAGGGGATGAGCTTTTCCTCGGCGGCAAAGAGGTCGATCAGCTCGTCGCTGATCTTATCGGGATATAGATATAGGAGCCGCAGCCAGCAAAGCCCCTCGATCTGAACGAGCTCCCGAATAAGGGCGGGCAAACGCCGTTCTCCGTAAAGGTCGATGCCGTAATTAGTGGTGTCTTGGGCAATGAGAATGAGTTCCTTTGCCCCCTCGGTCACCAGCTTTTCGGCTTCGGCAATGATATTTTCCATGGGTCTGCTGCGAAAAGCGCCCCGAATGTCGGGGATGCAGCAGTAGGTGCAGCGATTGTTGCAGCCGTCTGCAATTTTTATGTAGGCGGTGTGTGCGGGTGAGGTGACCACCCGCTCGCCCTCTAATTGCAGGTTTTCCTTCGCATCAAACCAAGCGATCTTTTCCCCGGCCAGCACCTTTTCGGCGGCCTCGGCGATCCGTTGAAAGCTGCCGACGCCTAAAAAGCCGTCCACTTCCGGCAGCTCTTCCGCGATCTCTCTTTGGTAGCGCTCCGAAAGGCAGCCGGTCACAATCATTTTGCCCACCTTGCCTTCGGTTTTCAGCCGGGCCACCTCAAAGATGGTCTCCAGCGCCTCCTGCTTGGCGCTTTCGATAAAGCCGCAGGTATTAATGACCGCAAGATCAATGTTTTCAAGGTCGGAAACAATGGTATGTCCGGCCGCCTGAACCGCGGCAATCATTTTTTCGGTGTTGACGGTGTTTTTCTCACACCCCAACCCGATAAATCCAATCTTACTCATCAAAATTCTCCGTCAGTTGGTATAGTGCATTACGGATCGTGTCATAATCAAATCCTAAACGCATCAGGCCCTGGATCACCTTTTGGGTCTCAGCCCGGTCGGAAAAGTCCCGTCCCCGATATTTGGTGGAAAGGTGATATTCCACCGACTCTTTAAAATCGGTTTCAAGCGTATCTACCACCTCTTTGGCAAGGGTGGATGGAATGCCTTTTTGGTATAGCTCCTGAGAAATGCGGCGGGGCCCCCATTTTTTAGAGGAGGCATACCGCTGGGCCAGATTTTCGGCTAAGCGTTCGTCGTTGATGAAGCCTTGCTCCTCCATTTTGTCGCAGGCGGCATCGGCTACCTCCGATTCAATGCCGAAGCGGGTCAGCTTTTCATAGAGCTTTTTGCGGGAAAGATCGCCGTAGGCAAGGTATTGATAGGCCTTCTCCTTGGCGGGAATCAGCTTGGCGGCTAAAAGCAACGCCGCCTCCTCTTCCTCGCCGAAGGGCGCACCTACATAGAGATCCTCCAAAAGCTCCACCGGAACACTTAAGTAAAAAACTCCATCGACATAGAGATCCCGCTTCCCGGGACGCTCCGGATTGAACGAAATGTCGGAAATCGTCGGTTTATTCGAAGTCATCAGCCGATACGTCTAAAGAAACTGCAGGGGCAGTCACGGCGGGAGTCTCTTCGGCCTTGGAGGCGGCAGCAGCCTTTTTGGGCTTGCCCTTGCTTTCCATCTCTCTTAAGGTCTCGAAGTTCTCACGGATGGTCTGCTCCAGCTCGGCGGCAATGTCGGGATTCTCCCGCAGGAAATTCTTGGCATTGTCCCGACCCTGACCGATGCGATCCTCTTTATAGGAGAACCAGGCACCGCTCTTCTTTACGATCTTCAGCTTTTCGCCCAGATCCAAAAGCTCGCCTTCCTTGGAAATACCTTCGCCGTACATAATGTCGAACTCAGCGGTCTTGAAGGGGGGAGCAACCTTATTCTTTACGATCTTACATTTGGTGGCATTACCGACCATTTCGCCGCCCACCTTCAGGGTCTCGGTGCGGCGGACATCGATCCGGACGGATGCGTAGAACTTCAGCGCACGGCCACCGGTGGTGGTCTCGCTGCTGCCGTAGAATACGCCTACCTTATCACGCAGCTGGTTGATGAAAATGGCGGCGCAGTTGGTCTTGCCCAATACGCTGGTCAGTTTTCTCAGCGCCTGGCTCATCAGGCGGGCCTGCAGACCTACATGGGAGTCCCCCATATCGCCTTCGATCTCCTTGCTGGGAACCAGAGCGGCAACAGAGTCCACTACGATCAGGTCGATGGCGCCGGAGCGTACCAGTTGCTCGGCGATCTCCAGAGCCTGCTCACCGTTGTCCGGCTGAGAGACCAAAAGGTCGTCCACATTCACACCCAAAGCGGCAGCGTAAACCGGATCCAAAGCATGCTCTGCATCAATAAAGGCCACAATGCCGCCGGCCTTCTGCGCCTCGGCGGCCACATGCAGTGCTACCGTTGTCTTACCGGAGGATTCGGGACCGTAGATCTCAACGACTCTGCCCTTGGGGATACCGCCGACCCCAAGCGCCATATCCAGCGCCAGAGAACCGGTGGGGATCACTTCGATGTTCATATGGGCATTGTCACCCAATTTCATCACTGCGCCGGCACCAAACTGCTTCTCGATCTGCTCTAAAGCTTTGGCCAGAGCATCCTTTTTATCTGCCATATCCTAATCTCCTTGTAGTAAATATTTATACAGTATAATTATATAATATAGTAATAAATAAATCAAGAATTAAGGCATAAAAAATACCGCTCAACAAATATTGCTTGGCGGTTTTACTGCTTAAAAACATGGGTGTCTCTGAGTTTAGGGATAACTCAAATATGCAATAAAAATATGCAATTTTTGCATGTCATTTTAAAAATAATTACGCAAGAACTGCATAAAAATATTGCATCATGGGAAATATAGTGCTATAATACGTATGAGGTGATGTTATGACATTACGGGAACTTAGAAAAAACAAGGGGATTACGCAAAAAGAAGCCGCTGAATTTCTAGGAGTACCGCTTAGGACTTACTCCAACTATGAAAATGATTTCAAAAAGCAAACAAGCATCAAATATAAGTATATGGTAGAAAATTTATATACTTACGGGTATGTTGATGAAGAAAACGGAGTGCTGACATTGGAGGAAATCAAAAAAACCTGTGCAAGTATTCTTTCCAAATATCCCGTTGAATATTGCTATTTGTTCGGGTCATATGCAAAAGGGAAGGCAAAGCCGTCCAGTGATGTAGATTTGCTAATTTATACGACTCTTTCAGGTTTAAAGTTCTATGGCTTGGTTGAAGAACTGCGTGAACAACTGAAGAAGAAAGTCGATGTGCTTGACCAAAAACAAATAATCAATAACTTTGAGCTTACAAATGAAATATTGAAGGATGGTATAAAAATTTATGGATAATATAAAAAATGATGCTTACTATATTAAGAAAATACTTAAAGACATTAAATTCATTATGGAAAAGACCGCGGGGATAACCCTTGATGAGCTTGAAGCAAATGAGGTTCTATGCGACTCGGTTCTTTTTCGTTTGATACAAATTTCTGAGAACTCAGTAAAACTTACTGCGGAATTCAAAGAACATAACAATGACATTCCGTGGCAGGCCATCAAGGGTATGCGAAATAGAATTGTACACGAATACGGCGACGTGGAGTTTGATATCGTTCATCAAACAGTTACCGAGGACATACCCGAAATCTATGAGAAACTTAATCGCCTCGTGTGAGCGTTTTTCGGTGCGTAGCTTCGGCTGCGCACTTTTTTGTTGGAAAACACCGTAAAGAAAAAACGCATATACAAAAAACAATAGTGTTATAAATAAAAATTATTCAGAGAATTTAACCAACAATTCTTCAAAGGTTACATTAAATACTTTGGCAAATGCAATTACTTCTATATCAGTAACAAAGCGTTTGCCACATTCGATGCGTTGAATAGCATTTTTATCAATATCAATTCCTACTAACTGCATTTGATCCGCAAGTTCTCTTTGTGAAATACCCATTTTCATACGAAATTGCGCTATGTTTTTGCCACAAATATTATTTAATCCGTCAACAGTTTTGTTTATAAACATAAAACTCCCTCGTTTTTGACATTTTGTGCTTGTCAACAAAGAAATTATATGCGATGATCTAAAAGGGTATGACATTTACAAGATGTCAAAAAGTGGCTGTTTCATTCCGCATATGCGGGTGGATCTTTATTCTTAAAAAACCATATTTTTTGCAACTTTATCAAAACCACTTTATTTTTAAAACCGATTATGTTATACTATAAAATGCCAAACAAATCTAATAATAACAAAGGATGACCTTTACCAAGGGAATACTATACCCTTTTGCCTTTGTCATTCAAAATGAATTCGGAAAAAACGCAATTCCACTTGAATGACAATAAGGTTTTTCC
>JAFUNM010000030.1 GCA_017482195.1 Clostridia bacterium | reverse complement strand
CTCGCCGCCGCTCATCTTGCAGACCATATCTAAAAGAGGCATAAAGCACCAGAGGTTGGCAAAAATCATCTTATAAAGGAAGGTGGAATGGTGCCCCAATACATTGAACATCTCTGCAATAGGCTTGGTCAGCTTACGGGGAGCGGGGTTCTTTTCCATCTTCACGCAGGCGGCGGAAAGCTTGCCGATCACCGTTTTGGCAGGAGGTGAAGAGGCATGACCGCCCCGGCTGCGCATCTCAAAGGAAACATTCATCATGCCCTTTTCCGCAGTTCCTACCACCGCGCAGGCGCGCTTCACGCCGGGGAAAACATTTTCCACCACCGCACCGCCCTCATCTACCACCATGGCGGGGCGGATGCCACGGGCTTCAAACCACTTGACGGTAGCAGGAGTTCCGTTGCCGTTGATCTCCTCATCCCCGCCGAAGGCGAGATAGATATCATTTTTTGGCACAAAGCCTTTAGCAATCAAGTTTTCAGCTGCTTGGAGGATACCGTTGAAAGTACCCTTGGTATCGAGGGTTCCGCGGCCCCAGAGAACACCGTCTTCGATGATGCCCTCAAAGGCAGGTTTCTGCCAGTTTTCTTCCACCACGGACACCACATCATAGTGCGCCATCAATACGGTGGGCGCACCCTCTTCCCTGCCCTTCCAATGGAAGAGCAGCGCCCGGCGGTCGGGGTGGTGGAGAGTGCAGGTCTTATAAACATTCGGGAATAATTCCGGCAGGAGATTTAAGAGTTTTTCAAACTCCCCTTCGTCCTCTTTGGCGGGATCCTTATCGGAAACGGTGCGGCAGCGGATCAAGTTCTGCAGGTCGCGGACTGCCTTTTCCGCATCGTATTCCACAGGCTTATCATCTGCTTTAGGTTCGGGCAGAGGGAGAAACAGCGCGGTGCGGATCAGCACTACCGCCAAAAAGAGAGCAATCAAGCACAAAAAAATCCAAAGAATAATCATCAGATCTTTCCTTTCTTATACAGTACGCGGGCCACAGCGATGGCAATGATGGCACCCACGGGGACGAAAATGCCAACCAGGCCGTCCAGACCCTGAACACCCAGCATGGGCAGGATGATATAGATGGCCAGCATCACTGAAACGGGGGCGATCGCCAGCTTCCAATTGCGGGAGATATACACCACGCCTAAGGCGCCGAACAGCGCGGGCAGGATATTATCGAAAGCGGGAGTGAGAGTGGGGCTTTCCAACACGGGGGTCAGAGGCACGATCATCAGTACACCCAAAGCAATGATCAAAATCGTTACAATGGAAGAAGTTGCCACCGCGATGGTGGAGATGATCTCCCCCTCCTTGGAGCCGGGCTTGACCTCGGCGTTTTCCATGGCGTTCATGGCGCAGGGGGCTTTCAAATTGGTGATATTGCCGGTAACAAAAGCAAGATAAGAACTGCCGGCCCCCAACATAGGGATATAAGTAAACACTTCGATCAAGCCGACGGTCCAGAAAATGGGTGCAACACCGATGAGGCCCTTGAGGACTACACCCCAATCGGGCTTCAGCTGATAAATAATTGCGACCAGCAAAGGGAACGCACAGATGGCAACACCGGCGATGGCGCCCCAGACTCTGCCGTCGATATGGATTTGTTCTTCATAAGGTCTTTTTTTCATGGTTCTTCCCTCCTTAACCGATCCAATTGGTGATGGGGATGGCGGATGCCATACCGATCAGCATACAAATAGGCAGGGCATAGTCATTGAGCCATTGCCATTTGGTGATCTTCATCAACAGACCCATCAGCGCCATGCAGACGGCGGAGACCAGCATTACAAAGACCTTGATCCAGCCGGAAAGACCGGTGCTGATATCGCAGAAGATCAGACCCAAAAAGGCGCTGACCATACCCATGAACAGAGCGTTGGTCACGATCTCGCCCCATTTGGTATCCTTTTTCTTCATCTTATCCATACCGCCCTGAATTCTCTTACAGAGGATGGGGACCAGCACCAGACCCACAATGATACCGAGGGTCATTACAATGGCGATATTCAGGAACTGCTCACCGTTGACCGCGGTGGCGGAGTCAGAAAGAGAAGTGCCGGCGGCATTGGCAGCATTCTCAGCGGCGGTCAGCTCATAAGTAAGAGCGCCGATGACTGATAGGCGCAGCCAGGGTAGCGCAAGACCTAATTTCTTGGACAAAACGATGACACCCATCAGGATCGAAACGGCGGGTGCAATGGTGAAGATCGCGGAGGAGATCACCGTTTTACGAAGCTTGGTCTTGGAAATACCCATTTCCACACCCGCTTTCCAGGCACGAACCAGGAAAAAGACAGACTGGGCGGTGACCAGCAGCAAGATGGCGCCGACAATGATAAACAAGATCGGACTGTTTAAACTGAATTCCATATTTTTCTCTCCTAACATTTAAAATATTGATAGAATTGACATTCTAAGGTACCGTTATAAAGCTTGCGGCGCTTATCGGCGGGGCGCCCGAAGAGTTTTTCAAACTCCTTTTCCGGAGCGATAACAAAATACCGCCAGCCGGGCTTCCGCTCAAAAACCTTGCCCATCACCCGATAAAGCTCCCTTGCCTGCTGCTGATCCAGCAGCCGCTCCCCATAGGGCGGGTTGGTAATCACCATGCCACGGGGAGTATCGAGGGCAAAATCCTTCACATCGGCCACCGAAAACTCAATACAATCGGCGACCCCGGCATGCTTGGCATTCTCTGTAGCGATGGCAATCATTTTTGGATCGATATCGGTACCCACACCGCGGAACGGAATATCGGTTTTGATCTGCGCTCTTGCGGCGGCGCGCCGCGCCTGCCAGAGTTTTTTAGGAAAGGTATTCCAATTCTCGGCAACAAAGCCTCTTAAGAGACCGGGCGCGATATTGCGGGCATACAGAGCACCTTCGATCAAAAGGGTACCGCTGCCGCAAAAAGGATCATACAGTACCGTATCGGGATAAGGCCGCGCCAAAGACACCAGTGCCGCACCTAAAGTCTCCCGAATAGGAGCAGGCTGGGTACCGGGGCGGTAGCCCCTCTTATGGAGAGCATTGCCGGAGGTATCCAGCATCAGCACCGCTTGATCCTTAAAAATCGAAAAGCGGATGCTATAGAGCGCGCCGGTTTCAGGAAAGAGCGACCGCTGATAGGCCCCTTCCAAACGGCGCACCACCGCTTTTTTTACGATAGATTGGCAATCGGGGACGCTATGGAGCTTGGAATTTAAGGCATGGCCCTTTACCGGAAAGCGCCCGTCCATGGGGATCCAATCCTCCCAGGGGAGCTTACGGACACCCTCAAACAACTCATCAAAGCTTCGGGCAGGAAACTGCCCCAGCACGATCTCCACCCGCTGGCCGGTACGCAGCCACAGATTGGCATCGATCACCGTTTCGGCAGTGCCGGTAAAGAAAACCCGTCCGTTTTCGGTCTGAATTTCCTGGGCACCGATATTTTTCAGTTCATTGGCTGCGATGGATTCCAGGCCGAACAGGCAGGGAACGCAGCATCGGATTTTAGACATAGAAACACCTCGAATTTTATTCTAACATAAAAGAACAAAAAATGGAACTTTTATCTTGAAGTTTTTCCATTAAAAAAATATAATGAGAGTATGGACATTTATACTTTCAGTCAACATTGCTTGGACACCTACGGGGAAAAGCTTTATAAACTCTCTTTGGACGCGGGATTTTCCTGCCCAAATCGCCGCAGCCGCACCGAGGGCGGCTGCGCCTTTTGCGCCGGCGGCAGCGGTTTTTTCAGTGTATCGGAGCTTGATGCCGCCAAAAGGCAGGTGGCTGATAAATTCAAGGGCAAACGGTACATTGCTTATTTTCAAAGCTATACCAACACCTATGCGCCGGCAGAGGAGCTCAGGCAGCTTTATACCCCCATCCTCCAACGGGAGGACATTGCCGCCCTTGCCATCGGTACCCGTCCCGATTGTCTGCCGCCGGAAACGGTGGCACTTTTGGGAGCGCTTTCCGAAATAAAGCCTCTTTATATTGAATTGGGGTTGCAAACTGCCAGTGACCAAACTGCCGAAGCCTTTGGCAGAGGGTATCCCACTTCTCTCTTTGCCGAGACGGTAAAAAGTTTAAAGCGATATCCCAACATCCATATTGTGGCACACATCATGATCGGTCTGCCCGGAGAGGGTAAACGGGAGCTTTTGGAGACGGTCAAAACTGTAAATGAGGCAGAAATCGACGGAGTAAAATTTCACCTTTTGCATATTTTAAAGGGCACACCCTATGAAAAACTCTATCATGAGGGCAAGATCCGCCCCCTTTCCTTGGAGGAATACGGAGAACTGCTGATCGCAGCACTGAAAGCCCTGAAGACAGGGACGGTGGTCCATCGGTTTACGGGGGACGGCCCCAAAGCCTTGCTTATCGCCCCTCTTTGGAGCGGCGATAAAAAGCGAGTGCTCAATTATTTGAACAAAAAAATTCATGAGGTATAAGAATGAGTAAAAAATGCTTGATTATAATAACAGCCATTTCCGTTATTATTGCACTATCCCTTCTAACAGCAACGCCGATTCTGCTTTTTCAAAAAGGAAAGCGCATCAAAATGTTGAAAGAGCAATTAATACAAGCGACCTTAACCATTGAAGAAGCACAGAACTATCAAGCAAACGTTGATGCATTGGAAAGGCAGATCGAAGCGCAAAAACAAACCATTGCAAGCTTGGAAACTCAGTTAAAGGAAAAGAATGCCGAAACAGATCCTTTTAACCTCGCTGTTGATAATCTGGATCCGCTCTACTTTGTTACCGATCCCGAAAACTACGCGCCCGCCGTTGATGCTATCAATATTTCGGAAAAGCAGGCCGCAGAAATCGCTCAAAAAGGCTTTGACGAATCTAAAAGCCGCATTGCCGGAGAAGGTGCCGACGACATAGACTCCCAGACCATCACCTTAGTCGACCATGTGGCAAATAACTATTTTACCCGAAAAGGCGGAGAGAGCAACAAAAACTATAAAACTCCCCGCCTCTGCTACGAGGTAACAAGAACCAACTCCATGCGCTGCGGCATCACCATCTATGTGGACGCCTCAACCGGCCTGATCATCGGCGGCGATGCGTTCGGAGATTAAAAAAACACCGTAAAGGCAAATGCCTTTACGGTGTTTTGATTATTTGAACATACGGGTGGCGGCAACGGCGGTTTTCCATTGTGCCATGCGGGTTTGGGCGGTTTTTGCATCGCAGGTGGGGGCATAGCAGTTGCCGATGGTATTCTTTTCCATCAGTTCCTCTTCCCCGCTCCAAAAGCCTACCGCAAGGCCTGCCAAGAAAGCGGCGCCCAAGGCGGTGGTTTCGCTGATCATGGGGCGCAGGACCTCGGCCTGCAGAAGGTCGGCCTGAAATTGCATTAGAATAGGATTGGCGGTGGCACCTCCATCCACCCGCAGAGTCTCGATGGGCTTACCAAGCGAGTCCTCCATGACCTTTAAAACATCGGCGGTCTGGTAGGCAATGGACTCCAGGCAGGCGCGGATCAAATGATTGCGATTGGTGCCGCGGGTCATCCCGAAGACCGCGCCCCGGGCTTCGCTGTCCCAATAAGGTGCACCGAGACCGGTAAAGGCGGGAACAACGATGACACCGCCGCTATCGGGAACTTTAGCGGCAAAATAGGAACTATCCGCCGATTCATTGATGAGTTTCAGTTCATCCCGCAGCCATTGAACCACCGCGCCGCCGATAAAGACACTGCCCTCCAAGCAATAGCAGGGTTCTTTGCCGGCACCTAAGGTAACCAGCAAGCCGCTTTCTTTCGCATCGGGCGGGGTCTCCCCCATATTCATCAGCGCAAAGCAGCCGGTACCGTAGGTAGATTTCAAGGTGCCCGCCGAAAAGCCGCATTGTCCGAAAAGCGCCGCCTGCTGATCGCCGGCCACGCCGGTGATGGGCACTTCCGCGCCCAGAATATCAGCATAACCGAAATCTCCCGAGGAGGGGCGGACTTCGGGCAGCATGCAGACGGGAATATCCAAAACCTCCAGAAGATGCCGGTCCCAGCAACGGGCATGGATATCATAAAGCATGGTACGGGAAGCATTGGTATAATCGGTGGCATGAACCTTGCCGCCGGTCAGTTTCCATATTAAATAGGTATCCACCGTGCCGAAGAGCAGTTCGCCCCGCCGGGCCCGTGTTCTTGCCCCTTCCACATTTTCCAAGATCCAATGCAGCTTGGTGGCGGAGAAATAGGGGTCGGCTAAAAGACCGGTGTGGGTACGGATATAATCGCCCTCTGTTTCTTCCAGTTTCTTACAGAGGTCAGCGGTACGGCGGCATTGCCAGACGATGGCATTGCAGATAGGTTCGCCGGTCGCCTTATCCCAGACAAGGGTGGTCTCCCGCTGATTGGTGATGCCGATGGCGGCGATCTCTTCAGGATCAATACCGGCGGAAAGAACCGCCTCGGTCAAAACACCGTATTGAGAGACCCAGATATCAAGGGGACGCTGCTCTACCCAGCCCGGCTGAGGATAGAAGATCTGAAACTCCTTTTGGGCAACGGACATGATGTTGAGATCCTGATCAAAGATAATACAGCGGGAACTGGTAGTTCCCTGATCCAAAGCAACTACATACTTTTTGGTCATTGCTTTTTCCTCCGTCAATTTATATAATTTTATTATAGCAGAAAAATCATTTTTGTTCAATTCCTTTCTTGACTTTCGACATAAAGAATGGTATTCTTTAGTTATAAATCAAAAGCCTTTGATCTCTGACGGATTTCGTGCGTTCACACAGTGAGGTCATAGGTAACAACAGCCGACCGTCTGGGCAGAATATGTATTTATGCATATTCTGCCCTTTTCATTGCAAAACAGGAGGTAAAAATGGAAGCTTGGAACGGATTTAAACTCGGAAAATGGCAAGAGGAGATCAATGTTCGGGACTTTATTCAACTGAACTATACCCCCTATGAAGGAGATGAGACCTTTCTGGCGCCTGCAACAGAGCGTACCGAAAGGCTGCTCGCTAAGGTAGAGGCTCTTTTCACCGAGGAACAGGCGAAGGGCGGGGTTTTGGATATTGATACCGAAACGGTAAGCTCGCTTACCAGCTATAAACCGGGATATATTGAAAAGGGTCTGGAGCTCATCGTGGGTCTGCAGACCGACGCGCCCTTAAAGCGAGGCATCAATCCCTTCGGCGGCATTAACATGACCCGCAAGGCCTGCAAGGCATACGGGTATACCCTCTCTCAAAAGGTAGAGGATGAGTTCCAATTTCGCACCACCCACAACGACGGTGTATTCCGTGTATACAACAAGGAGATCCGCGCAGCGCGGCACAACGGTATCATCACCGGACTGCCCGATGCATACGGCAGAGGCCGTATTATCGGCGATTACCGCCGCATTGCCCTCTATGGCATTGACAGGCTGATCGAAGAAAAGCAAAACGACAAGGAGGCCCTTTCCCAAATTGCCTTTGATGCCGATACGATCCGCCGCCTGGAGGAGCTTTTCCAGCAGATCGCCTTTTTAGGAAAGCTCAAAGAGATGGCGGCCATGTACGGTTATGATATCTCCCGCCCGGCAGAAAATGCCAAAGAGGCAGTGCAGTGGCTGTATTTCGGGTATCTCGCCGCTAATAAGGAGCAGAACGGCGCCGCCATGAGTCTGGGCAGAACCGCCACCTTTTTAGATATCTATATTACCAGAGATTTAGAAAAAGGGATCCTTACCGAAGAGGGCGCCCAGGAGCTGATCGATGATTTTGTTTTGAAACTGCGGTGCGCCCGCCATCTGAGAACGCCTGAATATAACGAGCTGTTCGCCGGCGATCCTATGTGGATCACCGAGGCGCTGGGCGGTATGGGCGAAGATGGACGGACACTGGTAACCAAAAACACTTACCGGTTCCTACATACCCTTTATAACCTCAAGCCCTCGGCGGAGCCGAACCTGACGGTGCTCTGGTCAAAGGAATTGCCCAAGGCGTTTAAACTTTATTGCGCCAGAGTTTCGGAGGAGACCTGCGCGATTCAGTATGAGAACGACGATGTCATGCGTCCCTGCTACGGCGATGATTATGCCATTGCCTGCTGCGTTTCCGCCATGCGAGTAGGTAAGGACATGCAGTTCTTCGGTGCCAGAGCCAATCTGGCAAAGCTCTTGCTCTACAGCCTCAACGGCGGCCGGGATGAAAAGACCGGTGATCAGGTTGCGCCCGCCCATCCCGCTTACGAAGGAGATGTACTGGAATACGATAAGGTTATGAAATTGCTGGAGCTTTACCGTCCCTGGCTGGCTAAGACCTATGTCAGCGCCATGAACATGATTCACTATATGCACGATAAATATGCTTATGAGAAAACCCAGATGGCTTTGCACGATACCGATGTGCATCGCTACATGGCATTTGGTGCGGCAGGTCTTTCGGTGGTAGCCGATTCTCTTTCCGCGATCAAGTATGCAAAAGTTCGACCCATTCGCGACGAGCGGGGGCTCATTACCGACTTTGAGATCGAGGGCGACTTCCCCACCTACGGCAATAATGACGATCGGGTAGATTCCATTGCGGTGGAGCAGGTGCAAAAATTCTTCGACGAACTGAAAAAGAACCCCACCTATCGAAATGCGGAGCATACGCTCTCCATTCTGACCATTACCTCCAATGTGGTATACGGCAAAAAGACCGGCGCTACCCCCGATGGACGCAAGGCGGGCGAGCCCTTTGCCCCCGGCGCCAATCCCATGCACGGCAGAGAAAAGAACGGTGCCCTTGCCTCCCTCAATTCGGTAGCAAAGATCTCCTATGACACCTGCAAGGACGGCATTTCTAACACCTTCTCGGTGATCCCCACTGCTTTGGGGAATACTCTTCCCGAGCGGCAGGAAAATCTTTCTGCGATCATTGACGGGTACTTTACCCAAAAGGCGCAGCACATCAATGTAAATATCTTAAGCCGGGCGACTTTGGTAGAGGCAAAAGCACATCCGGAAAAATATCCCAACCTGACAATTCGGGTATCGGGCTATGCGGTAAACTTCCACAAGCTCTCCCCTGCCCAGCAGGACGAGGTCATCGCCCGTACCTTCCACGAGGTTCTTTAATGAAAGGGTATATTCATTCCTTTGAATCCATGGCCTGCGCCGACGGGCCGGGCGTACGGTTTGCCGTCTTTTTACAGGGCTGTCCTCTGCGTTGCGTCTACTGCCATAATCCCGATACCTGGAACCTCCAGGGCGGCGAAGTACATACCCCCGAGGAAATTATCGCCAAGGTTCTTCCCTACCGTCCTTATTTCGGCGAGAAGGGCGGAATTACCTTAAGCGGGGGCGAGCCTCTTCTGCAGGCGGAATTCGTCACAGAAGTGTTAAAAACGGCGAAAGAGGCAGGTCTGCATACAGTAATCGATACCTCGGCATCGGCAGGTGAGCCGCATTGGGAAACCGTATTAAAATACACCGATCTTGCACTGGTGGATATTAAATTCTGCAGTGATGAACTTTATAAAACACATTGTAACGGTTCTCTCGAACGGGTATTGCGGTTTTGCAGGGCGGCGGAGAAGGCAGGTGTTCCCCTTTGGATCCGGCATGTAGTCATACCGGGATTGACCGATACCGACACCGATGAACTCTTAGGGATCACCAAGCAGCTTTCCAACATTGAACGGATCGAGCTATTGCCGTTCCGCACCCTATGCAAGAGCAAATATCAACAGCTTGGAATCCCCTTTCCGTTGGAACATACCCCCGATTGCACTAAAGAGACCATTGAGGAATTACAGAAAAAAATTGACTGCTCCTTTTGAGCAGTCAATTTTTATTGTTTTTTCACCAAAAATGTGATAGACTAAAAGAAAAGGAGGTCAAGAATATGGCTTTGATTCATTTAACGACTGCTGATTTTGAGACGGTGACCAAGGAAGGTACCGTTCTTTTAGACTTTTTTGCCACTTGGTGCGGGCCCTGCAAGATGGTCGCCCCGATCCTGGATCAGTTGGCAGAGGAATATCCCGATAAGACCATCTGCAAGATCGATGTGGATAAAGAACAGGCTTTGGCGCAGCAATTCGGCGTGATGAGTATTCCCACCCTTATTCTTATGAAGGACGGAATTATCATCGATAAGATGGTGGGCGCAGGCTCCAAGAAGAAATTGGAAGAATTCTTAAATCAATAAGACCGCCGAAAACGGATGCGGATCGTCGTTTCTTTGGCTGAAGGCGTATCTCATACGCCGAAGACAAAAAACGGCAAAAACATAAAAACCTCCCGAAATCGGGAGGTTTTTATATTGTTCCGCGCCATTTTGAGCGGTCTTATACTACGCCTTGGGCTTTCATGGCTTCTGCTACCT
>JAFUNM010000029.1 GCA_017482195.1 Clostridia bacterium | reverse complement strand
TGATGCGGTATTCAGGACCCTTGGTGTCTAGCATAATCGCAATGGGAAGATTTAATTCCGTTCGCACCTTTTTAATGGCTGCGATCCGTTCTGCGTGATCGGCGTGGGTGTTGTGGGAAAAGTTGAGCCTTGCCACATTCATTCCCGCCAGGCACATCTCCGCAATGGTTTTCTCGTCCGCGCAGGCGGGACCGATGGTACATACAATTTTTGTTTTTCGAATCATTTTAATCACCGTTTTATATTTTACCATAGAAAATGGAGAATGCAATGCTAATCTTAAAAAAATGCCGGTTCTGTTCAGAACCGGCAATTCGATCATAAGTTATCCGATTTTTGAGAATCCGTGGCAGTTCACCAACGCGTCGATTTTTTGCCCCGCCTTGCACATGGGGCATTCATGGGAGGGATAATTGTGATAATCGCTCAAATCCTTGGGATCAAAAGCGGAATGAACGGGAAATCCGCCGCATTCTTCCACCGTGGAGAAGATGGCGGCGATGCCTGCCACCTTACCGCCGTAATAGTTGATGGCATCCAGCGCGCCCTGCACCGTGTTACCGGAGGAGACCGAAACACCTAAGACCAATACATTCTTTCCTTGGATCATGGGTACAATGTTGTCCCGGAAGATGATCTGGTTGTTGTTGGTTTCGGGGGTCACGACATAGATGGTCTTATGGGCGTTCATGTTGATAAAGTCTGCCTTCGTCAGTTGGTCTGCCAGGCAGGTGCCGATGACCTCGGTTCCGTCTAAGCAGAGAATGGTGTCTACCACCGTGGTGCTATAGAAATAGGAGCGCAGTTCCTCGGCAACCGCCTTCGCCTCCGAAAGGCGGGACTTCTGGGCTGCCACATCAATGAAATAATTGCTGTGGCGGCTGGCGGTGGCAAAATGCCCGCGGACGACCCGCAAATAGAGGTTTTTCCGCTTGGTTTCGTATTTAAAAGTGGCTGTGGTCGGCATAAGGAAGCCCTCCTTTGATTTTTTATGTTCACATTGTACTACAGTTGAACGCTTAATACAAGTATATTCTTGAAAATCGATAAAAATTGTGCAAAATAACCAAAAATTATTTCTTTTTAAATACGATAGCCGTTCTTGCGGGTAGATAGCAGTAAAATCCGACCCGTCCATCGTCCAGCTTCGTGGTTTGGTAGCGGTAGGAAAGATCCACCCTTCCGAATCCGCCGAATTCCGTCTCATCGGTGGAAAGCACTGCCTCATAGGTTCCGGTCTGCTCCACCGGGATAAAATACCCTTCAAAGGAGCGAGTGGGATTGAAATTAAAGGCGAAGGCGGTTCGTCCTTTGGTGTAAAGGAGCACCTTATCTGTGTTGTGGATCCATTGGCTGTTGGCTTTTTTCTCCGCCAACCGACCTTTTTTCAGCAGCTGGATCATGGCCTTGTCAAAGGCCAGCAGCTGACCATACCGTAAGGCTTCGTTTTCTGCCAGACTCCATTGGCGGCGGCAGTAATGATAGCTCCAGCCGTTGCCCTCCCGGGGGAAGTCGATCCATTCGGGATGGCCGAATTCGTTGCCCATGAAGTTGAGATAGCCTTCCCCGGCCAGGGTGGCGGTGATCAGGCGGATCATCTTATGCAACGCCATACCGCGGTCAATGACCGCACTCTGGCTATCCTTACTCATGCCGGTGTACATTTCTGCATCGCAAAGGCGGAACATGATCGTTTTATCGCCTACCAGCGCCTGATCGTGGGATTCTGCATAGCCGATATTCTTTTCGGCGGGACGGCGGCTGTTCAGCTCATACCAGAGCTGATACATATCCCAGTCTTCGTCCTTGTATTCCTTGATCAACTTGATCCAGAGATCGGGTAGCCCCATAGAAAGACGGTAATCAAAGCCGATTCCCCCGTCAGGGATAGCGATGCACATCCCCGGCATACCCGACATATCCTCCGCCACCGTAATGGCCTGGGGGTTGATCTCATGGATCAGTTCGTTAGCCAACTGTAAATAGGTCACCGCCTCGATGTCGGTATTGAGGGAGAAGTACATATCATAATTACAAAATGCACTGCCCAGACCGTGATCATGGTAGAGCATGGAGGTTACTCCGTCAAAGCGGAATCCATCAAAATGGAAAACCTCCATCCAATATTTTAAATTAGAAAGCAGAAAATGAAGTACTTCATTCTTTCCGTAGTTGAAGAGTTTAGTGTCCCAGGCGCTGTGGTAGCCGCGGGGGCCTGCATGGAAGAATTGATATTCCGTACCGTCGAATCGGTTAAGACCCTCGTTGGTGTTCTTTACTGCATGAGAGTGCACTACATCCAAAAGCACCGTAATACCCTTCTTGTGAGCCGTATTGATCAGCTCTTTCAGGTCTCGGCTGCTTCCGTAACGGGAAGAGGCGGCAAAGAAGTTGGAGACCTGATAGCCAAAGGATCCGTAATAGGGATGCTCCATAATGGCCATGATCTGAATGGTATTATAGCCCAGTTTTTTGATCCGCGGCAGGATCTTTTCGGCAAATTCTTTATAGGTGCCGATCCGATAATCCTCCTGAGCCATGCCGATGTGGCATTCGTAGATATAGGGGGTAGCTGCCGGTTTGAACTCTGCGTCAGTCCAGGGGAAATCACCGAAAAGGGTGTCGTCGATCTCGGCGCACCAAAGATGGGTATGGGGATCCTGTACAACCCGGGTGGCATAGGTGGGGATGCGGCGTAAGGTCTCGCCGTTGTGGATCACAATGGCTTGTACCTTTTGTCCTGCCTGCAAGGAATCTCGGCCGAGTATTCGCTCAAAAACGCCGTTTTCCAGTCGCTCCATGGGACAGGAATAGAGATCCCATCCGTTAAAATCGCCGGTGAGAAACATCTGTTCAGCACCCGGCGCCCATTCGCGATAGACCCAGCCGTTTTTGGTACGGTGAAACCCGAAATATTCGTAGCCGTTGGCAAAGTCTGTAAGACTCCCTTGCTCGCCCGCCAACTCCTTGCGCTTGATTTGATATTGCTCCATCCGCAGCTCTAAGTCCGCTTTGTGCGGCTCCAGATACGGGTCGATCTTTAAAATCTTTAAATCCATAGCAATCTCACCTCTGATTTTAGTATAACACACTTTTTTTAAAATGTCATCCAAAAATTGTCGAACAAAGCCCCATGCAATACAGGAGTTTTTTATTATTGTGCCTGATCCTTCATAAATTCAATAGACTTTCTGCACATTGCAAGGGTCTTTTTTTGCGGCACTTTGAAGATATTTATATTATAGTATAAATTTGTTGGGAATAGAGGCGAAAAGGGGAAGGGTGAATTTGTTGGGAGTAGTGTTGGGAGTAGAAAAAATTCTGCGGTATTTTACGATAGAAAACTAAAAAAATAAAAACCGCGCGAACGCAGTGTTCACGCGGTTCTTGGCGGAGAAAGAGGGATTTGAACCCTCGCGGCGGTTACCCACCCTACGCCCTTAGCAGGGGCGCCTCTTCGGCCTCTTGAGTATTTCTCCAAAAGGTGCGAAAATATCATTCAATTTCGTGAAGTCTATTATATGATAAAGAAAATGAATTGTCAAGGAGATTTTGCAATTCTTTTTTGAAACCGAAAGGCTGCCGGATCCAGACCGATGCCGGACAAAATTTCATGAATTCGCGGATGACGGTGAATAATATGCAAATATTCGTGAATAAAAATGCAAAAATACACAAATCCCCCTCTAAATGCAGCGGTTTCGTTGTAAATATTTCAAAAAACTATTATTTATAGGAAAAAATGCTTGCATTCTGTAAATAGGTGTGGTAGTATTTATTCATTGATTTTTGAATTTTATTCAATCGGAGGAAAGAAACATGAATAAAGAAAATATTAAAAAGGTCGTTTTAGCTTATTCCGGCGGTCTGGATACATCCATTATTATCCCCTGGCTGAAGGAGAATTATAATGATTGCGAAGTCATTGCCGTTTCCGGTAATGTGGGGCAGGCTGATGAACTGGAGGGTCTCGAAGAGAAGGCTCTCAAAACCGGAGCATCTAAGCTGTATATTGAGGATCTAACCAAAGAGTTTGTGGAAGATTTCGTGTTCCCCGCTGTTAAGGCAGGTGCTGTTTATGAGAACTACCTGCTGGGCACCTCTCTTGCCCGCCCCATCATCGCCAAGCGGCTGGCCGAGATCGCCATCGCCGAGGGAGCCGATGCTATCTGCCACGGCTGTACCGGTAAGGGTAACGATCAGGTTCGTTTTGAACTGGCGATCAAAGCCTTTGCTCCCGATATGCCCATCATCGCGCCCTGGCGTGAGTGGGATATCAAGTCCCGTGAGGAAGAGATCGCTTATGCTGAGGCCCATAATGTACCTCTGAAGATCAACCGTGAGACCAACTATTCCAAGGATAAAAATATGTGGCACCTCTCCCATGAGGGTCTGGATCTGGAGGATCCCGCCAATGAGCCGCTCTATAATAAGCCCGGCTTTTTGGAGATGGGTGTCTCTCCCGAGATGGCTCCTGATGAGGCCACCTATGTGACCATCCATTTCGAAAAGGGTATCCCTACCGCCATCGACGGCAAGGAGATGAACGGCGTGGATCTGATCTGGAAGCTCAACGAGTTGGGCGGAAAGAACGGTATCGGTCTGCTGGATATCGTAGAGAACCGTCTGGTAGGCATGAAGTGCCGCGGTGTTTATGAGACCCCCGGCGGTACCATCCTCTATAAGGCACATGAGGCCCTGGAGATGCTCTGCCTGGATAAGGCAACTTCTCATTATAAGGCGCTTGTGGCTCAAAAGTTTGCCGAGATCATCTACGACGGTCAATGGTTCTCTCCCTTGACCAAGGCGATCTGTGCATTTGTAGACAGCACGCAGGAGACCGTTACCGGTGATGTTACCCTCAAGCTCTATAAGGGTAATATGATCCTGGCAGGCGTTACCTCTCCCTATTCTCTCTATGATCCCGAGATCGCAACCTTTGATGAGGATAATGTTTACAACCAGGCCGATTCCGCAGGTTTTATCAACCTGTTCGGTCTGCCCATTAAGGTTAACGCGAAAATGCGCAAGAAAAATAATCTGGAGCTGTAATTAAAATGGCAGAAAAAATGTGGGCGGGACGGTTCCAAAAAGAACTGGACCGGGAAGCGGATGACTTCAATTCATCTATTCATTTCGATCGCAGAATGTTCCGGCAGGATATTGCCGGCTCCTGCGCTCATGCGGCCATGCTGGCCAAGCAGGGAATTTTGACTAAAGCCGAGGGCGAGGCGATTATTGCCGCCCTGGGCGGGATTCTTGCAGATCTTGAAAGCGGGCAGTTGACCTTTGATCCCGATGCCGAGGATATCCATATGTTCGTGGAATCGGTGTTGACCGAGCGGATCGGAGAGCTGGGTAAAAAATTGCATACTGCCCGCAGTCGAAATGACCAGGTGGCGGTGGATATCCGTCTCTATCTGCGGGATGAAGCGGTAGAGATCACTGCTTTGATCAAGGAACTTTTGGCCGCGATCTTAGAGCAGGCCAAAAAGCATGCCGATACCATCATGCCCGGTTATACCCACCTGCAAAGAGCCCAACCGATTACCTTCGGTCATCATTTGATGGCCTATGCCATGATGCTGATCCGCGACTGCGGCAGATTGGAAAATGCGGTCAAGCGTATGAATCAGAACCCCTTGGGTTCCTGCGCTCTGGCCGGCACCACCTATGCCACCGATCGCATGGCTACCTCCGAGGCACTTGGGTTCGATGGTTATACCCTCAATAGTATTGACGGTGTTTCCGATCGGGACTTCTGTGTAGAGCTGATGAGCGCTTATGCCCTCATTATGATGCATCTTTCCCGGTTTTCTGAGGAAGTGATCCTCTGGTCCTCCTGGGAGTTTAAATTCATCGAATTGGACGATAGTTATACCACCGGCTCCAGTATCATGCCCCAAAAGAAAAATCCCGATATGGCTGAATTGGTTCGAGGCAAGACCGGTCGTGTCTACGGCAATTTGATGGCGCTGCTGACCACCCTCAAGGGTCTGCCTCTGGCATATAACAAAGATATGCAGGAGGACAAAGAGGCCATCTTCGACAGCATCGATACCGTTAAAAAATGCCTCAAGGTCTTTGCTCCTATGATCCGTACCATGAAGGCGCTGCCTGAGCGGATGTATGCCGCGGCCCAGAAGGGCTTTATTAATGCTACCGATCTGGCAGACTATCTGGTAAAGAAAGGCCTGCCTTTCCGTACTGCTTATAAGATCGTGGGACAGACTGTGGCCTATGCGATCGAAAAGGATACGGTGTTGGACGATCTGCCCCTTGCAGATTTGAAAGAATTCTCCCCTCTCTTTGAGGAGGATGTTTATACTGAAATTTCATTGGAAACCTGCGTTTCCAAACGGATCTCGGCCGGCGGTACCGGCCCTGATTCGGTGAAAGCACAAATTGAATTTGTAGAAAGTTTCTTAAACGCATGAAAAAAGTATTTATTGACGGCAGCGCCGGTACCACGGGACTTCGGATCCATGAACGTCTGGCGGGAAGAGCAGATCTTGAGATCTTGACTCTTTCCGAGGAGACCCGCAAGGATCCCGCTGCCCGTAAAGAGATGCTCAATGAAGCCGATATTGCCTTTCTCTGCCTGCCCGATGATGCAGCAAGAGAGGCGGTGGCGATGATTGAAAACCCGAATACCGTAGTGTTGGACACCTCCACCGCCCATCGGACTCTCCCGGGCTGGTGCTATGGGTTCCCCGAGCTTTCCGAAGAAAAAACAGAGGAAGTAAAAAACGCTAAACGAATCGCTGTCCCCGGTTGCCATGCCAGCGGCTTTATCGCGTTGGTAGCTCCGCTGATCAAAGCGGGCGCGCTGCCGAAGGAGGCACTGCTTACCTGTCATTCCGTCACCGGCTACAGCGGCGGCGGCAAAAAGATGATTGCCGATTATGAAGGGGAAGAGACAGCTCCTTTGTTGAAGGCTCCCCGCCAATATGCGCTGGGTCAGCAGCATAAACATTTAAAGGAAATGACAGCGATCACCGGCTTGAAAAATTCGCCGATCTTTTGTCCCATCGTTTCGGATTTCTATAGCGGTATGGCGGTCACCGTTCCGCTGTTTGCCTCTCAACTCAATGAGGGCTTCGGCTTCAATGAAATCAAAAAAATCTATCAAAAACAATACCAAAGCGGTCTAGTCTCCTTTAAGGAGTCTGCCGATGAGGGCGGGTTCTTTTCCGCCGCAGGCCTTTCTGATCGCGATCGGATGGAAGTGTCCGTTTGCGGTAATGAAGAGAGGATCCTGCTGCTTGCCCGCTACGATAATCTGGGCAAGGGTGCCTCCGGCGCGGCTTTGGAATGTATGAATTTGGTACTCGGTGTTCCGGCCGAGACCGGCTTGGAGATATAAGTATGATCGAGAAAATCAACGGCGGCGTGACCGCAGCGAAAGGCTTTTTGGCAAACGGTATTCATTGCGGCATCCGTAAGAACCCCGGCAAAAAAGATGTGGCATTGATCTATAGTGAAGTGCCCGCCAAGGCTGCCGCAGTATATACCACCAATTTGGTAAAAGGTGCGCCTCTTACCGTAACCAAAAAGCATCTTGAAAACGGTTTGGCGCAAGCGGTTATCTGTAACAGCGGTAATGCCAATACCTGCAATGCAGATGGCATTGAGGTGGCGGAAAAAATGTCTGCTCTTACCGCTGAAGTATTGAATATTAAAGCAGAAGATATTGTCGTTGCCTCCACCGGCGTCATCGGCCAGCCTTTGGATATCACCCCCATTGCCAATGGTTTGGAAGAATTGGCAAAGGGTCTTTCGTTTGACGGCCATTCTGCCGCCGAAGCCATTATGACCACCGACACGAAGGCGAAAGAGGTGGCGGTCCAGTTTGAGGTAGACGGCAAGAACTGTACCTTAGGCGGTATCGCCAAGGGCAGTGGTATGATCCATCCCAATATGGCCACCATGCTGGTCTTTTTGACCACCGATTGCGCCATCAGTGCGGAGATGCTGCAAAAGGCCCTCTCTGCCGATATCAAAAACACCTTCAATATGACCAGCGTGGACGGCGATACCTCTACCAATGATATGGTTGTGGTTCTTGCCAACGGTAAGGCAGAAAATACCGAAATCACCGCCGAAGGCCCTGCCTTTGATACCTTTATGAAGGCGCTTAATAGTGTTACTGTGGATCTTTGCCGCCGTATTGCGGCCGATGGGGAAGGGGCGACTAAGCTGCTGGAATGTAAGGTTACCGGGGCTCCTTCTTTAGAGATCGCAAAAGTCACTGCCAAAAGTATTATCTGCTCCTCTTTGGTCAAGGCCGCCATGTTCGGCGCCGATGCCAATTGGGGTAGGATCCTCTGTGCCATCGGCTATAGCGGTGCTGCCGTGGACGTCACCAAGGTGGAGGTGCATTTTTCCTCCAAGGCCGGAGATATCCTGGTCTGTGAAAACGGTGCAGGCGTAGCCTTTTCCGAAGAGCTTGCCAAGAAGATCCTTCTGGAAGAGGAGATCGATATTTTGGTGGATCTTCATGACGGAGATGCCTGTTCCACAGCCTGGGGTTGTGATCTCACCTATGATTACGTCAAGATCAACGGCGATTACCGCACTTAAAAGGAGTTTCAAAATGTCCATTTTATTGACCAATTCTCAGCGTGCCGAGGTACTGACCCAGGCTTTGCCGTACATTAAAAAATATAACGGCAAGATTGTTGTTATTAAGTACGGCGGCAACGCTATGATCAATGAGCAGTTAAAAGAGCAGGTGATGGAGGATGTGGTTCTTCTGTCCCTGATCGGTGTCAAGGTCGTGCTGGTGCACGGCGGCGGCCCCGAGATCACCGAAACCATGAAAAAGGTGGGCAAGGAAAGTGTCTTTTTAGACGGCCTTCGGGTCACCGATAAAGAGACCGCCGAGATCGTTCAAATGGTGCTGGCAGGTAAGATCAATAAAGGGCTTGTTAATCTCTTGGAGGTCAAAGGCGGCCGCGCTATGGGTCTTTCAGGTATGGATGACCGGATGATCCTCTGTGAGATGAAGGACGAGCGCTTAGGGTATGTAGGTAAGATCACCAAGGTCAATGTGACCCCTATCCAGGATCTGTTGGAAAAGGGTTATATTCCTGTGGTTTCCACCGTCGGCTGTGATAAGGAAGGAAATGTTTATAATATCAATGCCGATACGGCTGCCGCTTATATCGCCGGTGCTCTGCAGGCTGAACGACTCATTACATTGACCGACATCGCCGGGATCCTGAAGGATCCCACAAACCCTGCTACCTTGATCCCCGAACTGGATATCCAGGAGGCCCATAATCTCTTTGAGACCGGCGTCATCTCAGGCGGGATGATTCCCAAGGTAGAATGCTGTATCGAAGCCATTGAGCACGGCGTACGCAAGGTAATCATCATGGACGGCAGAGTTCCCCATTCCATTCTGATTGAGACGCTCACCGACGAGGGCGCAGGTACTATGGTCGTTGAACATAGGGAAGGAAAATAATGAATATTAAAGAGAAAGACAGTCAATATATCGCCCATACCTACGGTCGGTTTCCCCTGGAACTGACCCACGGAAAAGGCTCCCGCTTTTGGGATGATACAGGGAAGGAATACATTGATATGGGCAGCGGCATTGCGGTCAACCTTTTAGGTGCTTGTAACGAGGGCTGGGTCAAGGCTGTCACCGACCAGCTGAATACTCTGCAGCATACCTCGAATCTGTATTTTACCGCACCTCAGGTACAGCTTGCTGAAGCGCTCTGCAAGCGCACCGGAATGAAAAAGGTATTTTTCGCCAATTCCGGCGCAGAAGCCAATGAGTGTGCTATTAAGGTTGCCAGAAAATATGCTGCCGAGAAAAAAGGGAAGGATTGCTATAAGATCATCACCCTGATCAATAGCTTTCACGGCCGTACTGTCACCACCCTGGCCGCCACCGGTCAGGAAACCTTCCATCAGGATTTTCTTCCTCTCACCGAAGGCTTTTTGTATGCACCTGCCAATGATTTGGAGGCAGTAAAAAAACTGGTGGAGGAAGAAAAGGTGGCTGCCATTATGGCTGAGCCGGTGCAGGGAGAGGGCGGCGTGTTGCCCCTTTCAAAAGAGTTTTGTAAAGGCTTGCAAAGAATTGCAGATGAAGAGGACATCCTCCTCATTATGGACGAAGTCCAGACCGGAAACGGCCGTACCGGAAAACTCTACGGCTATATGAATTTTGATCTCCATCCCGATCTGGTCACCACCGCCAAAGGCTTGGGCGGCGGTCTCCCCATTGGGGTTTGTATGATGGGCGAGCGTGCCGAGAATGTATTAACTCCCGGTACTCACGGCTCCACCTTCGGCGGCAATCCTGTCTGCGCTGCCGGGGCCGTGTATATCCTTTCGCAAATCAACGAGGAGCTACTGACTGAGGTGCAGAAGAAATCTGAATATTTGTTTAAAAAATTCCAGGATGCCCCCGGTATCAAGAGCGTCAGCGGTATGGGTTTGATGATTGGTCTTGAGACCGACCGTTCTGCCGGTGAGGTGGTAGATCGCTGCCGGGAGAGAGGCGTTTTGGTGCTGAAGGCCAAAGAAAAGGTACGGCTGCTGCCACCCCTCAATATTCCTATGGAACTGCTGGAAAAAGCGGCAGAAGTCATTTTGGAGGCTGTAAGATGAACCTGAAAAAACGTAACTTTTTAAAACTGTTAGACTATACTCCTGCTGAAATGGAATATCTTTTGGACCTTGCAGCAGACCTGAAGGATAAAAAGAAAAAAGGCATCTCGCACCGTCTGTGCGAGGGCAAGAATATTGCCCTGATCTTTGAAAAGACCAGTACCCGTACCCGCTGCAGTTTTGAGGTGGCCGCCTATGATTTAGGCATGGGTGTGACTTATCTCGATCCCACCGGCTCTCAAATCGGCAAGAAAGAAAGCATTGCCGATACCGCCCGGGTTCTCGGTCGGATCTATGACGGCATTGAATACCGTGGTTACGGTCAGGAGATCGTAGAAGAACTGGCGAAGTACGCCGGTGTTCCTGTTTGGAACGGTCTCACCAATGAATTCCATCCCACTCAGATCTTAGCCGATTTTCTCACCATCCGCGAGCATTTCGGTAGGCTGAAGGGGATCAAAATGGTCTACTTGGGCGATGCCCGCTATAATATGGGTAATTCCCTGATGGTGGGTGCAGCGAAAATGGGTCTCCATTTCGTGGCCGCCGCCCCAAAAGCCTATTGGCCTGATGCTAAGCTGATTGAAGAGTGTCAAAAAATCGCCGCCGAGACCGGCGCGACTCTTACCTTTGAAGAGGATCCCAAAAAGGCAGTAGAGGGCGCTGATGTTCTCTATACCGATGTTTGGGTCTCCATGGGCGAGCCTGCCGAGGTGTGGGAGGAGCGGATCAAAGCCCTTTCTCCTTATCAGGTCAATAGCAAGCTGATGGAGATCGCCGGTAAAAACGCGGTCTTTATGCACTGCCTGCCCGCCTTCCATGATCTTAAGACCACCGTGGGTAAAGAAATCAGCGAAAAATTCGGTCTCACCGAAATGGAAGTTACCGATGACGTGTTTGAGAGTAAGCAATCCATCGTTTTTGATGAAGCTGAAAACCGAATGCATACCATTAAAGCCGTTATGGCTGCAACCTTATAATTAAAAGCCGTACCGAAGGATTGCCCAAAGGTACGGCTTTTTTAATAAAACACTTTAAAAATCCTTTTATTTTCGATATAATATTATAAAGGAGTGATATCCATGAAGGACATTTTGAATAAAGTAGATCATACCCTGTTAAAACCCGAATGTACTTGGGAGCAGATCCAAGCCATTATTGACGACGGCATCAACTATGACACCGCCTCCGTCTGTATTCCCGCTGCCTATGTAAAAGAGGCTGCAGAGTATGCAAAGGGCAGAGTTGCTATTTGTACCGTCATTGGGTTTCCACTCGGCTATTCCACCACCGCAGTCAAATGCTTTGAGGCAGAAGACGCGGTGAAAAACGGTGCCGATGAGATCGATATGGTCATTAATATCGGCTGGGCCAAGGATCAAAAATGGGATGCTCTTCTGGAAGAGATCAAGGCTGTCAAGACTGCTTGTAGCGGGAAACTCCTGAAGGTCATCGTTGAGACCTGTCTTTTGACCGAGGATGAAAAAATCAAAATGTGTGAAATTGTAAGCGCCTCCGGCGCCGATTATATCAAGACTTCCACCGGCTTTTCTACCGGCGGGGCCACCCGTGAGGATGTGGCCCTCTTTGCCGCCCATGTTTCCGATGATTTGAAGATCAAAGCTGCCGGCGGCATCCGATCCATACAGGATGCCAAAGACTTTATCGATCTTGGCGCGTCGCGTCTTGGAACCAGCGCCGTTGTGAAGCTTGTAAAGGAGGAAAAAGACCATGTCAACACCGCATATTAATGCTCAAAAGGGCGATTTCGGTAAGACCGTATTGATGCCCGGTGACCCCTTACGCGCCAAATTTATTGCCGAAACCTATCTGACAGATGCAAAGCTGGTCAATAATGTCCGCGGTATCCAGGGCTATACCGGCTATTATAAAGGAGTGAAGGTTTCCGTTATGGCCAGCGGTATGGGAATGCCTTCCATGGGGATTTATAGCTATGAGCTGTTTGAATTCTTTGGTGTGGAACAGATCCTGCGGATCGGCTCTGCCGGCGCCATCTGCGAAAAGGTAAAACTCCGGGAGATTGTCTTGGGTGCCGGTGCCTGCACCAATTCCGCCTATGGGGAGCAATACCACCTGCGGGGCAGCTTTGCCCCTATCGCCGATTTCGATCTGCTACGTACCTGCGTGGAAGAAGCGGAAAAACTGGGTGCGCCCTATCATGTGGGCAACCTGCTTTCTTCCGATACCTTTTATGATGCAGGGGAGGGGGATACCCTCGCTTGGGGTAGGATGGGCGTTTTAGCGGTGGAAATGGAAGCCGCCGCCCTCTATATGAATGCCGCCCGCTGCGGCAAGCGCGCCCTTGCTATCTGTACCGTTTCCGATTCCATGATCACCGGTGAGGCCACTACCGCCGAAGAGAGGCAGAATACCTTTACCCAAATGATGGAACTTGCTCTTAATACTGCAGTCGCCATGGAGAATAAATGATGAAAACCTTTCTGATCGTATTAGACAGTGTTGGTGCAGGCACTCTGCCTGATGCAGAGCGCTTTGGGGATACCGGTGCTCATACCCTCAAAAGCATCTCTAAAAGCGAAAAATTTTCCATTCCCAACCTGCTAAAATTGGGGTTGGGCAATATTGAGGGTCTGGATTTTTTAGGTAAAGTCGAAAATCCGCTTGCTTCCTACGGCCGTTGTATGGAACGCTCAAACGGGAAGGATACCACCGTCGGTCATTGGGAGATCGCCGGTGTTGTTTCCAAGGAACCGTTACCTACCTTTCCCAAGGGATTTCCGAAAGAATGCTTAGATGCATTCACCGCCGAAACCGGCAGGGAAGTACTTTGTAATTTACCCTACTCCGGCACCGCGGTCATTCAAGATTACGGCGAAGAGTCGGTAAAGACCGGCAGGGTCATCGTCTATACCTCGGCCGACAGTGTTTTCCAGATCGCCGCCCATGAAGAGGTGATTCCTTTAGAGGAACTTTATGAAATTTGTCGCAAGGCCCGTAAACTGCTGAAAGGGCAGTGGGGCGTGGGTCGCGTTATCGCCCGCCCCTTTATCGGGGAGCCCGGCAATTATCAGCGCACCGCCAACCGCCGGGACTTCTCTTTGGAGCCGCCCGCCGAGACCCTTTTGGAAGTGTTGCAGAAAAACGGGATTCCCACCGTCAGCGTCGGCAAGATCTCCGATATTTTCGCCGGTCGCGGGATCGGACGGTCTATTCCTACCCACGGTAATGCAGAGGGAATGGAGACTGCCCTTTCTTTGGCACAGGAGGATTTCAGCGGCTTTATCTTTGTGAATTTGGTAGATTTTGATATGCTTTATGGGCACCGCCAGGATGTGGACGGTTATGCCGCCGCCTTGACCGCCTTCGATGAATGGCTGCCGTCATTCTTGAACGCTCTTGGCCCGGAGGATCGGCTGATCATTACCGCAGACCATGGCTGTGATCCCGGCGATACCCATACCGACCATACCCGGGAATATACGCCTCTTTTGGTTTACGGTAAGGAACTTCCCACAAAATCCTTGGGCACACGAGAGAGCTTTTGCGATATCGGTAAGACAGTTGCCGCCTGGTTCGGAACAGATCTTACAGAAGGAAGTATTTTATGATGATGCGTCAATTATTGGATGCGGCCATTGCCGCCCGCGAAAACGCTTATGCTCCTTACTCCGCTTATAGAGTGGGAGCCGCCCTTTTAACAGAAAAAGGGAAAATTTACACCGGATGTAACATGGAGAATGCCTCCTATTCCGCCACCCTCTGCGCTGAACGCAGCGCCTTTTCTGCAGCCGTTTCTGCAGGGGAGCGCCGATTTGTTGCCATCGCTGTTGCCGGCGGGAAAGGAGAGGCTGCCGATGAGATGGCGCCTCCCTGTGGCGTTTGCCACCAGGTAATGGCGGAGTTTTGCGATCCCGATACTTTTGAGATCATTCTGGGGGATGAAACGAAAGTAAAAACCTTTACACTCAAGGAATTGTTTCCCTTAAGCTTTGGCGCGGAGGAATTGAAATGAGAGCGGTGGATCTGATCGAAAAGAAAAAACGCGGTCTGGAACTGACTGCCGAAGAACTGACTTTTTTAGTGCAGGGCTTTACCAATGGAGAAATTCCAGATTATCAATTGTCCGCTTGGGCAATGGCAGTCTATTTCAAAGGCATGACCGCCGCGGAGACCGCTGCATTGACTCTTGCTATGGCCCAAAGCGGAGATCAGGTAGATCTGTCCTCTTTAGGGGATAAAACTGTTGACAAACATAGTACCGGTGGCGTTGGAGATAAGACGACTCTGATCGTTGCCCCTATTGTTGCCTCTTTGGGCGGCATCGTGGCAAAGATGAGTGGTCGTGGTTTGGGTCATACCGGCGGCACCGTCGATAAGCTGGAATCCATCCCCGGATATCAAACCGAGTTGACCTCGGAGCAGTTTATGTGCCTTTCTAAAGAGGTAGGGTTGGTCGTGGCAGGTCAAAGCGGCAATTTGGCACCCGCCGATAAAAAGCTTTATGCCCTGCGGGATGTGACCGCTACTGTCGATTCCATTCCTTTGATCGCCTCCAGTATTATGAGTAAGAAACTGGCGGCGGGTGCAAAGTCTATTGTGTTGGACGTCAAATGTGGCAGCGGAGCCTTTATGAAAAACGCCGAGGATGCGGCTGCGCTTGCTGAAGAAATGGTGGCCATCGGTGAGAACTGCGGCAGAAGTGTCTCTGCTCTCATTACCAATATGGATCGTCCTTTAGGCAACGCCGTCGGCAATGCGTTGGAGGTAGAAGAGGCTCTTGCTGTATTGCAGGGCGAAGGCCCCAAAGATCTCAAAGAAGTTTGCCTGACTCTTGCTTCGGAGATGCTTTCTCTCTGTAATGGCTGGAGTGGGGACGAAGCAATGCAAAAAGCAACAGCTGCCCTTTCTGACGGTACTGCCTTTGCCAAAATGAAGGAATGGATCGCTTGTCAAGGAGGAGACCTTGACACTTTTTTGAAAAACCGTTCTGCTCTTAAAATCCACTCGATGGAAGTTCTGGCTCCCGCAAGCGGCTATATCACTCAAATGGATGCCGAGGGCATCGGTGTTTCCGCCATGCTGCTGGGTGCAGGAAGAGCCGCTAAGAACGATTGCCTCGACTATGATGCCGGTATTATTTTGGTAAAAAAGACGGGTGACCGCATCGAGGAAGGCGAACCTATTGCCCGATTGTTCGCAAAAGATCCCCATCCCTTCACCGCTGCAAAAAAACGATTTTTAAGCGCCATTACCATTGGAGAAGGGCAGCCTGCGGCCCAACCGTTGATCTACCGTAAGATCGGAGGAATCAAATAAATGGATCTTCTATGCTGCCCGGTGTGCCATGCGCCTTTAAAGGAAGAAGAACGGCGCTATTGCTGCCCTGCCGGTCATTCCTTTGATAAAGCAAAACAAAATTATGTAAACCTACTGCAAAGCCAGCGCTCCTCTGCCCGTACCCATGGGGATGACCGGGAAATGGTGGTGGCGCGCCGCGCCTTTTTAGAAAAAGGCTATTACAGCTCCCTACGGGATACTTTAACCGAAAAAGTGTATTTTTACACCGAAAAAAACGCCCCGGTTTTGGTCGATGCCGGCTGCGGAGAGGGGTGGTATACCGAGGCGGTGGCGCAAAAACTGCCCGGCTGTATCGCAGTGGGTTTTGATATCTCCAAGAATGCTCTCAAATGGGCGGCCAAGCGGCAGGGACTTTCCCATCTGGCGGTGGCCAGCTGCTTTTCCATGCCCCTGAAAGATGAAACCGTCGATATCCTTTTGAATATTTTCTCTCCGCTGGCGGCGGAGGAATATGCAAGGGTGCTGAAAAAGGGCGGACATCTCTTTCGGGTAGTGCCCGATACCTACCATCTCTGGGAGTTGAAAAGGGCGGTCTATGAAACCGCGATCCCCAACCGCCCCGAACCGGAGGATCTGCCGGGTCTTATTTTAAAGGAAAAGAAACCTGTTCATTATGAAATGACCCTTACCGCCCGGGAGGATATCGAAACCCTCTTTCAGATGACCCCTTATTATTATCGCACCTCACCTGCCGACCGGGCAAAACTGAATAAGCTTGAGATCCTCACCACCCGGGTGGAATTCAATCTTTTGATTTACGAAAAGGAGTAACAAAATGTTACTCCTTTTGTTTATTGTAACCAAATTGTAATTGGATTGTAACTTGACTTTTTGTGCAATATATGCTAAGTTGAAATTGAGGAAAGGAGGGATCTAGAGATGAAAAGATCCATCTGTTTACTGCTATCGATCTTATTAATGCTTACCTTACTTTGCTCATGTGGTGCAAATCCGAAAGAAGCGGATTCCAATATCGGCTCCGACGGTATCGATGACTCCAAGGTCGGGCAGGAATCGGTTTATGCACCGGTAACGATCCTGCGCGACTCCTCATTGAAGGTGGAGCAACGGGAATTCTTCTTTGATTTTGTCCAGGAGCACCGCCTGGATTTCCTGCCGGATCTTCCGGAAGAGGGTTTGCCCGTTCTGTCCCAGATGAAATGGTATGCGGCGTATGTCGCCGCCGATGAGTGGATCCCCTATGAAAACGGTTCCGCTCTTACTGCCGAAACCGTAAACCGTGTTGCGCAGGAATATTTCGGTGTCACCTACGATCTCAATGATCTTGCCTATGAGCCCGTTGTGGTAGACTATAATGGGGCGCGGGTCTTACCCTTGGAGATCGGCTCTGTGAAACTGGAGGTTTTTTCCGAGCTCATTGCCTATCGGGAAGAGGTGGTTGAGAAGGGACTGACCAAAGTGACCGCCCGCTTTGTGCTTTATGGTTATAACGAATATGAGTACAGCACCATTTCGAAGGATTATCCGGATGTTTATAAGGAGATCCGCCACCGTATTGTAAACGGGCAGGAGGATCAGGAATATGCCAGGAGAATCGTCGAGGTGGTCTATACCACCAAAGACGGACTCACCATTGAGAAGATCCTGTCCCATCGCGCCCAATACCGGGATGCGGAAAAGGGCTTTGTCTCCTATTGAAAGGAGGAATAGAAGGTGAAACACATTTTAATGTTGCTGCTGGCGCTCTCGTTGCTGCTGTGCAGCTGCCAAAAGGCACCGGAAGTGTATAAAACACCAAACGGAACGGAGTTTATCCTGCCGGTGGAAAGCGAGGCAGAGGATGCGCCTCAAGTCACTGCATGGACCGGCGATGCCATTACCGATGAATTGCGGGCATATTATTTCCAATTCAGCCGGGATTGGAAAACCGAATCCTTTCCGCTATTCAATTATGCGGAAGGTAAACTGCCTGCCGAAAACGATCTCGCCCATTATGCTATGGCGCTGGATGATTATTGGGCAGTATGGAATTTTGATGGTGATGTAGCCACCATCCGCGGTGATGTGGTGGAAGCTCCGTCAACACAGCGCTTTGATTATTCCCTGGGTCTGGTGGAAGAAGATAACGTCACCTATGATACCGGTAAGGTGGATGTTGCCTATCGGGTATTTAATTACCGCCCGGTTCAGCAGTTGATGGAATATCGTTCAGTGGAATACGGAGATTATACGGTCATTTCCGTCAAGCTCCATGATTATACTCTCCATTTCTATGAGGTGGCAAATGAGCGGGAATTAAATTATATACCGGGCAAACCCTTGCTCGGCGAGTCCAAACTTATCTATGACCGCGCGAAAACCGAGGGTATTACCCATTATGAGGTGGTCAAGGACTGGATGATTACCGGCGAGACCGCCCAGCTGGGCGAATGGGACGCCGAGATCGAATATACTTATATGATCCAAGAGGGCGAAGACCCCATCTTCCTTGCTTACAATAGGAACTGGATAAATAAATAAAAAAGAGCTCCCCGCGGGGAGCTCTTTTTTATACGTTCAAATACTTTTCCAATTTGTAGTGCCGGATCATGCGCATAAAGGGAACGCCGATGGCAAAGCAGATTACAAATTCGCTTGCCGCCACCTCCAGCATCATGGTCAGCCACGCGCCCCATTCAAAAGAACCTAAGATCATAAAGGTAAGCATGGTGCCGATGATCAGCCCGTTCAAAAGGATAGGCCAGACAGGCGCCACTAAAAGATGCTTACTTTTATAAGTGAGGTAGGCGGCGATGAGGGTTGCCAGCGTACCGAATACCGCATCCCATATGGTTGAGAACAGCAGGTTGGAAAGCAGGCATCCGATGGTCACTCCGGGGATCGCCCAGGGAGTGAAAAAGGGAAGAAGAGTCAATACTTCGGCGATCCGGACTTGGATGGGGCCGAAGGCAATCTGCCCGAAAGGCAGAGTAAATACCACATAAAGTGCGGCAATAAGACCGGTCAAAACCAGTCCTTTTACTGAAAGCTTTTTATTCATTTTAATTCTCCTTAGTATATGTTTTGAGTCCGGGTAGGAGAGAAAATCTCGACGGACTGTATTCTATTTAAGAAAGCTTCTCAATACCTTTCTTAATACGGGCGATGGTTTCCTCTTTTCCTAAAAGATAAGCCAGCTCCACGCCGCCGCCGGGGGTAAATTGCTTACCGGAAAGGGCGGTTCTGAGGGGCCAGAGGATCAGACCGTTCTTGACCTCGAGCTTTGCGATCAGGTCAAAGAGAACGGTATGAATGTTCTCCTGGGTCCATTCGGCGAGGTTTTCCAATACCGGCAGAGTCTCCTGCAAAGAGGTGAGGGAATTCTCGGGATTGGTCTTCATCTTCTTATGGGTATAAAGGGCAATGTCATACTCCGGCAGAGTATCCAGAAAATCCACCATTTCGGGGATCTCGTTGAGGATCTGGGTACGGCCCTGCAGCAGAGCTGCCAGCGCATCAAAGTCGATGTCTTCCCGCTTTACGGTCTCGCGGATGAAGGGCATGGCCTTCTCTTTGAATTCCTCGGCAGGCATGGCTTTGATATATTCACCGTTGAGCCAAGCCAGCTTTTCATTGTCGAAGATGGCGGGGGATTTAGAGATGCCGGCGATGTCAAATTCCTTGATCAGTTCGTCTAAAGTAAACTTCTCCTGCTCGCTCTTGGGCGCCCAGCCTAAGAGGGCAATATAGTTCAATACCGCATCTTTCAGGTAACCCTTTTTGATCAGATCCTCATAAGAGGCGTCTCCGTTACGCTTGGAAAGCTTGTTCTGTGCATCCTTCATAACCGGTGCACAGTGGATATATTTGGGGATTTCCCAACCGAATGCTTCGTAAAGCAGGTTGTATTTGGGTGTAGAGGACAGGTATTCCTTGCCGCGTACCACATGGGTGATGTTCATCAGATGATCGTCTACCACATTGGCGAAATTATAGGTGGGCAGACCGTCCGTCTTTACCAGGATCTGATCGTCCAGTTCGCTGTTGTCCACAGTGATCTCACCGTAGACCTCATCCACGAAGGTGGTGGTTCCCTCGGTGGGGATCTTCTGACGGATCACAAAGGGTACTCCTGCTGCCAGCTTTTCCTCGATCTCCTCTTTGGAGAGGTTGCGGCAATGACCGTCGTATTTATGAGGCACCTTGGAAATGGAGTGGATCAGCTTCAGCTCGTCCAACCGTTCTTTGTCGCAGAAACAATAATAAGCAGCACCTTTTTCTACCAGCTGCTTAGCGTATTCCATATAAAGACCTCGCCGCTCGCTCTGGATATAGGGGCCGTAGTTACCGCCCACATCGGGGCCCTCATCCCAATACATCCCGGTTTCCTTCATGGTCCGGTAGATGAGATCCACAGCACCTTCCACATACCGCTCCTGATCCGTGTCCTCAATGCGCAGAATGAATTTGCCCTCATTCTGCCGGGCGATCAAATAGGTATAGAGCGCGGTGCGCAGGTTCCCGACATGCATATATCCCGTCGGAGACGGCGCAAATCTGGTTCTTACTTCCATAGTATCAAAACTCCTTCTAGTTTTACGCTATATATAATAATCTTTATTTTAAAGGTTGTCAAGTTCAATTATTTGTGGTATCATATTTGAAGAAAATGAAAAAGAAGAGGCTATATATTATGGCAGAAAAAACGATTTTCAGCGGAATTCAACCCAGCGGTATTATTACTCTGGGCAATTATATCGGTGCTGTGCGCAACTGGAGCAAGGTCAGCGACCAGGGGAAGGGCATCTTTTCGGTGGTGGATCTTCATGCCATCACCGTCCGTCAGGATCCCAAAGAACTCCATGAGCGGATCTTGTCGACCCTGGCAATGATCATTGCTGCCGGCGTTGACCCCGAAAAAAACCTGATCTTTATCCAGAGCCATGTTCCCCAACATTGCGAGCTGTCCTGGATCCTCAATTGCTATACCATGTTCGGCGAGTTGTCCCGTATGACTCAGTTTAAGGATAAATCCCGCCGCTATGCTGATAATATCAACGCCGGCCTGTTTGATTATCCGGTCCTGATGGCTGCCGATATCCTGCTTTACGATACAGATCTCGTGCCGGTAGGCGTGGATCAGAAGCAGCATCTGGAGCTGGCAAGAAATATTGCCAACCGAATGAACGGCGTTTTTCCCGATTTGTTTAAAGTACCCGAAGGCTATATTCCGTCGGTGGGTGCCAAGGTCATGAGCCTGACCCAGCCGGATAAGAAAATGAGCAAGTCCGACCCCAACCCCAAGAGCTATATCAGTATTATTGACGAGCCCGCCAAGATCTTAAAGAAATGTAAGAGCGCAGTTACCGACTCGGAAAACCGTATTGCCTTTGAAGAGGGAAGAGACGGTATGAATAACCTTTTGACAATTTACAGCGCTATGACCGGCGAGACCATCGAAGAAGCGGTCAACCGTTTTGCCGGTCAGGGCTATGGGGTTTTCAAGACCGCTGTTGCCGATGCCATTATTGCTGAACTTGCCCCTCTGCAGGAACGGTATTATCAACTGATGGCAGATCCCGCTTACTTAAGAGATGTTTATACTCGCAGTGCCGAGGAGGCAAGTAAGATCGCTGCTAAGACTCTGGCGCGTGTTCATGAGCGAATCGGTTTTGTAGGACGGTAAAGTTTTATGACAACATACGATTACCTGATTGTTTTTCTGGCCTTTTTGGTGGCAGGGTTGATGAGCTTTCTCTGCACACCTCTGGCTAAAAAACTAGCCTGGCGGATCGGTGCCATCGATGTGCCGAAGGATGCCCGCCGGATGCATAAAAAACCTATCCCCCGTTTGGGTGGCTTTGCCATCTTTCTGGGCTTTTTCGTCAGCACCATGGTTTTTACCTTTAATTTTATTTCTCTGCCTATTTACGGTATGTTGCTGGGTGCTATGGTTATCGTGGCATTGGGCATGGCAGATGATGTGCTGGCACTGCGGGCTTCCCGTAAATTTATCTTCCAACTGATCGCAATTGCGATCCCCGTGGCTTGCGGAGTGCGTATTGAGCGTTTTCCGGACTTTTTCGGCCGTGGCTCCTATATTGAACTGCCTTTGGTCTGGTCGGTGCTCATCAGTATGATCTGGCTGCTGGCAATTTTGAACGCAGTCAATATCATTGACGGTCTGGATGGACTCGCCTGCGGCGTTTCTTCCATTATGACCATTTTCGTCACCATTATTCTGATTTTGTTGGAAGCTCCTCAGGTGGCCATCATTGCCGCTGCATTAGCCGGTGCCTGCATCGGCTTTCTGCCTTATAATATGAACCCTGCCAAGATGTTTATGGGTGATACCGGCTCCATGTTTATCGGCTACTGCCTGGCCTGTCTTTCCATTATCGGTCTTTTTAAAGCCTATGCCATTGTGGCATTCTTTGCGCCGGTGATTTTATACCTGTTGCCTATTTTCGATCTAATGTTTGCGGCCGTTCGCAGAATGCTTTCCGGTCATTCTCCCATGCAGGCTGATAAGAGCCATCTTCACCATAAGCTGATCGCTTTGGGCTTTTCTCAAAAGCAGGCAGTCGCCATTCTTTATGGTATCGCCACTATTTTAGGCTTCTGCGCTGTATTGATCACCGCTGACGATTTCGGCAAAGCCTTGATCGTGATCGGCATCGCCTTTGTGATCATTATGGCCGGCGCCCTGATCCTTTATCGCCGCTTGAAGAAGACTGAACAAAAGAATTCGGAGGAAAATGATGAGTAATATGAATATTGTATGTTTGGATATGGAGGGCGTTTTAGTTCCCGAGATCTGGATCGCTTTTGCCGAGGCCAGCGGGATCCCGGCCCTGAAACGCACTACTCGGGATGAGCCGGACTATGATAAATTGATGCAATACCGCTTAAATATTCTGAAAGAAAACGGTCTGGGGCTGAAAGAGATCCAAGAGACCATCGCTAAGATCGATCCCCTGCCCGGTGCCAGAGAATTTCTGGACGCTTTGCGTAAAGAGACTCAGGTCATCATTTTGAGTGATACCTTTACCCAGTTCGGTATGCCTTTGATGGAAAAACTGAATTATCCCACCCTTTTCTGCAATACCCTGGAGGTAGGAGAAAACGGGGAGATCATCGGCTATAAGATGCGCTGTGAGAAGTCTAAGCTGACGACCGTCAAAGCGTTGCAGTCCTGCGGTTTTGAGACCATCGCCGCCGGCGATAGCCATAACGATCTGGGAATGATCCGTGCCAGCAAGGTCGGTTTCCTCTTCAAGAGCACCGACCGGATCAAGGCCGATAATCCCGACCTGCAGGCCTTTGAAGAATTCGATGATCTTTTGGCCGCTATTAAAGCCGCTCTATAATAAAAAAGCCGCCTTTTTTAAAAAGGCGGCTTTTTGCAACATTTTCCTATTTCCGGTCGTATTAAGAGTGTAAAGGAGGTTTTATGCCATGAAAAAGAGTTCATTTTTTCTGTATCTTTTGATCTTTGCTCTGTTGCTGTCTGTAGGCGTCCATGCCGATATGGGTCCCAAAACCTCGGTGCGGATCACCTTTGAGGGGATGGGGGACGATCTTTGCTATGGCACCCTCCTTTCCGAAGAGGATCGCTCCGGTCCCGCCCAAGCTTGGGACGGTACGGAAAAAGATGCCCGCCATGATCAGAATCCCGATTGCATGATCTATGATCCGATGCCTTATGACCTCTGGAAAGCCTTTGTGGAGTATCAGGATACCGATGGGTTTTATTTTCTGCAGGAGCATTGGAATGTTGCTGAAACCGGGGACCTGAACTGGACTTACTACCCGCCCGATGTCTTTAAGATCCTGCTGTATTACCCTGAGAGTAATACCTTTGCGGTCAGCGGCATTTATAAACGGGATGCCTTTCACAGCTGTTTCACCGTTGATCTGTCCGGCATGGAGATCGCATCGGTGAAGTATGAGCAGGAAAAGTCGGAGACCGAATCGGAAGAAGATGTGAATTGGTGGGCGGAATTTGAAAAAGAGCACGCCGCCGATGGCGAAACGACCGAGGAACCCATATTGGATGTTCCCGACGAGGTGCAGCCGATCATCGTGAAAAAGACACCCTCCATTGTAGGGGATGTTGTTTCCTTTTTGGTTCGCCTTGTTCTGACAGTTCTGTTGGAGTGGGGGCTGGCACTGCTTTTCGGCTACCGATCCAAAAAACAAGGACTGCTGATTGGCGGGGTGAATATCGCCACGCAGATCCTCTTAAATGTTGGATTGTATCTCGGCTATCCGCAGGTCGATACCATATTCTATCTGTATCTCTTCCTTGAGATCCTGATCTTCGGGTTGGAGGCGTTGGTCTATATTCTGTATCTTCAAAAGGAAAAACAGAGTCGAGCGGTGGTGTATGCCCTTTGTGCCAATCTTCTGTCCTTCGGCGCAGGACTGCTGATCGCCGAATGGCTTCCGTATTTATTCTAAGGAGTGAATGATATGAGAAAAATCATTGCCTGTTTTCTCTGTATATCTCTGTTGCTTCTTTCGTCATGCTCGGATATCAATGTGAATGAAGATCCTCAATTACCCATTGAAAGTGAAGTGCAGTTTGAGTCAAGCTATATCCGAACCAATGGGTATCATGAAGATATCGGCTATCCTGCCATCCGCGTTATGCGCTCTGCAGAGGATCTGACTTCTTATTATGAGCAGTATAAAGATTTGTATGATTTTGATGCCGGCTGGGACGGTATCCCTCTCATGGAGGCGATTGAAAAATACAATGCTACCTATTTTGAAGATCAAGTTTTGCTCATGGTTCTTTTAGAGGAGCCCAGCGGCTCCAATCGCCATAAAGTAAATTCACTTTGTAAGAACAGTCAAGGAGAGATTGAGATCGCTATTGAAACTATGGTCCCTGAATCAGGTACCGATGATATGGCGGAATGGCATCTGATGATCGAGCCGGAAGCGGGATTTGAGTTTTCGGAAGGCTCTGCCATCCAAGTGATCTTAGATAAAGAAAAGCATACCCTTTATGAGCGGGTGGAGTTCAGTAAGGGGGCTGCCAATATGGCACTCAATAAGCTGGAGGACTGGAAATATGAGATCGTGGATTATAATGAAGCCCCCGATCTTTTTGGTATCCGCTTTCATCCCGTCGATGAAACGGAAGGAGCTATTATGCTTTGTTATTATCCAGGCGGTTTCGGCGTTTGCGGCACCGGCTTGAAAACTGAGAAGGTCACGGTCGGTAAATGGGAAGCCAATCAGGGAACCTATGATGAAAAAGAATACTGGGATTTTATTCATCTGTTGGATACACCCGGTGATTATGTCTTTATGACGGAGGGGAAGATCACCTGGTGGGAGAAATACGAAGAGGATATCAAGACCATCGTCTCTACCGCCCTCATCGCTCAAAACTGTGACAGCCAAAGTCATATCGAAGAAATCATCAAGCTGTATGCCGATGAGATCTCTGTTGAATATGATGATTATACTGTTCATTTTGATTATGGCACCGGCCTTTGGACTATAGATTATCGTAAAAACGAAGAAAAAGTCCGCACCCTCCGGATTCGCGCCCATGGTGCTATTGTGGAGTAAAAAATCCGAGTAAAAATACTCGGACTTTTTACGGTTGGACTTTCGTTCTGTATTCTCCCGGCGTACAGCCGGTTTCCCGCTTAAAAGCATAGGAAAAATATTGAGGCGTATCATAACATAATAGTTCAGAAACCTCTGCAATGGTATAGGGGTGCTCCCGCAGCAATCGTTTGGCTTCGCCGATTTTTAAAGCTCGGTAGTATTGCATGATACTCTTTCCGGTTTTCTCCTGAAAAAGCTTGGAAAGATAGGTCTTTCCGTAATGCATCCGTTCACAAAGCTCCGGAATGGAAACCGTGCTGTAAATGCAGCTGTTGAGATAAAGAATGATCTCTCCGGGCAGATCCTCCGGTTGGGGTGTTTCCTCTTGTATCAGCTGGCGATAAAGCATGATCAAAAGCTGTTCCAGATAAATACGGATCAACTGATCACCGCCCTTTGGTGCATTGGGCAGCGGAGTCAGTCCGTCGGTCTCCATGTTATAGAAAGCGCTGGCTTCCATCATAATGCCGGAAATCAGTGAACGCAGACCTGACGGCAGCGTAGTTTTCAGATCTCTGAACACCTCCATGGCCGGCGAATGGGAAGAAAAGGAGATAATAAAAATATGTCCCTGCTCTTTGCCGTTTCCTTCGGCCAAATGATAGACATCCGGTGCATGGAAAAGCAGTTCTCCCGCTGAAGCGTACCAATCCTGCTCTCCGTTTTTTGCATGGATGGAACCGTCGTCAATATAGACCAGTTCCCAAAAAGAATGGCGCTCTCCTTTGTAGCAGTAGTCGGGATCGATCTCATAATAATGAATGGTAATCAGATCCTGCACCCGAATCAGCGGTTGAGACCTTTGATGACGATAAGCCATTTGAATCACCTCGAACAAAAGTGTAATATGTGTAAATAAAATCGTATGGTGCTCTTATAAAATTTATCATATAATGTAGAGGATTTCAAGCACGTAACAATATTTGTCTGGAAATAGTCAATAGATGTCTTGTGTAATGATGAGCGCGATGAATATGCCAAAAACCATCAGGTCAACTGGGTTCCGTATCCGAAGTCTCCCTATGAGACCGGTCGGTATGTGGCGCTGAATTTTGGTTATACCGTCATGTTGCCTAAGAAGATGAAGACGGCCTCCAATGCCCCTTATGCGGTGAAGTATATGGAACTTTGGGCAACGCGTTTTACCCAAGCCATGTTTGATTATCTCGCAACCACCAAATATCTGCAATTTGATTATACACAGCGAAAAGAGTATTTCGAGTTTTGTATTGAAAATACTTATTTCCCCATCTCCATGAATGAATGGAGAAATCTGGGCAACGATGTGGACGAAGCGATGAGAGCAGCCAATACCGGCTATATTTACGCCTTTGGCAATCGCAACATGAATGTAGCGACCGAGCATGCGAAGGTAGCCAATATTGTGCAAAAAGCCATTGATTACGCTTTGGCCTTTGCCGAATAATGCATATCTAAAACCGCCGGTCTTTTGACCGGCGGTTTTAGATTGACAAAATTATCGTTCCTAATTATAATGGTATTAACTAATGTAACGGGAGATTTTGTAATGAATAAAATCGCGCAGTGGATCTGGCTGAAGACGTCTGCCAACCCGATGAATATGCTGATTTAGAGGAGATCGACCGTATCTATTCTGCTATGCTGGAGCAGGGCACCACTACTTTTTGGGAGACCGCCTTGGGCGAAAAGGATTTCTGCAGCGCCGGTTCTTTATGCCATGGAGGGTCTGTCCTTCCGATCTATTATTATCAAACACTTCTGTAAAATAGGGAGATTTGAATGAATATTTTACATATGAAATATGCGGTTGAAGTTGCTAAGGCGGGCTCGCTGAATAAAGCATCGGAAAATCTTTATGTTGCCTTACCGAATGTCAGCCGTTCTATCAAAGAATTGGAAGCAGATCTGGGGATCGCGATTTTTGACCGTTCTGCAAAGGGTGTTACTCTTACCCCCGAAGGGGAAGAGTTTATCGGATATGCAAAAAGCATCCTGAAGCAGATCGAGCAAGTGGAAGAGCTTTATAAAGACGGCTCCCCTAAAAAGCAAAAGTTTTCCATTTCTGTTCCTCGGGCGTGCTATATTTCAGAAGCTTTTGCACAGTTTTCCAAGGCTCTGACTAAAGAGGCTGCTGAAATATTTTATAAGGAAACCAATTCCCAGCGTACCATCAATAATATCCTGAACCATGATTATAAACTGGGCATCATCCGTTACGCTGAGAATTATGATAAATTTTTTAAAACGATGCTGGAGGAAAAAGGCCTTAGCTATGAGATGGTGACAGAATTCTCCTACCGTCTGATCATGAGTGCGGAATCCCCTCTTGCGGAGAAGGAGACGATCACCTTCGATGATCTGAAAGATTATATTGAGATCGCCCATGCGGATCCTTATGTTCCGTCTCTCCCCTTGGCCAAGGTGGTCAAGGAGGAACTTCCGGATAATATCGATCGCCGTATCTTTATTTTTGAGCGTGCCAGTCAGTTTGATCTGCTCTCTCGGAATCCGGAGACTTTTATGTGGGTCTCTCCTGCACCTCAAAGCGTTCTTGACCGTTACGGTCTAATTCAGAAGGAGTGCATTGATAATAAAAAGATTTATAAAGATGTTTTGATCTACCGTAACGGATATAAACTCACTGCGTTGGACAACCGGTTCATTACCGCACTTTGTGAAGCAAAAAGAAAACACATATAAAAAAGACACGTCGATGACGTGTCTTTTTTATTCGATACAAGCCTTATCGATACGGATAATACTGACTTAACATTTTCATAATTCCCTGTCAGGCAGATATTTGTTAAAATAATATCGAAAACCAAAATAAGGAGACGTACAGATGGAAAAAACTTCTGTTCCGAAGGCGACTTTGGGCAGACTTCCGCGATACTTACGTTTTTTGAAAGAGCTGCCCCAAGAAAAATCATCATATATTTCTGCAACGGCCATTGCGAAAAGCTTAGCGTTGGGTGAAGTGCAGGTGAGAAAGGATCTGAGCGCTGTCAGTGGCGCCGGAAGGCCGAAGGTGGGATATGAGACCGTCGACCTGATTAAAAGCCTTGAAAATGTTTTAGGACGCGGTAATCTTACCTTTGCAGTCTTAGTCGGTGCCGGAAAGCTTGGCCGTGCGCTTCTTGAGCATGACGAGTTTGAGGACTACGGCGTAAAGATCGTGGCGGCGTTTGACTGTAATGAACACCCGATCAGGCTCAGTTCTTCCAAAGAGATCCTGCCGATGTGTCAGTTTGAGCACTTTTGTAAAAGCCGAAAGATCCAGATCGGTATCATTACTGTGGGGGAGGGTTCGGCCCAGGCGGTTTGTGATCAGATGGTGCAAAGCGGCATTACTGCCATCTGGAATTTTGCTCCCTGCAAATTAGAGGTTCCGGCAGGTGTGCTGCTTAAGCAGGAAAGATTGGCATTATCTCTTGCATATCTTAATAATCAATTATATAATTAATAGGAGGATAAAAATGAAAACCAAGACTTACGAGATCATAGACAGCGTAGAAAAGCTTCAGGACGCGATTCTTCGCATCAGAAAGGCGCAACAGACCTTTGCTGACTACACCCAGGAACAGGTCGATAAGATCTTTTTGGCTGCTGCTTCCGCCGCCAATAAAGCACGGATCCCCCTTGCAAAAATGGCGGTCGAAGAAACCGGCATGGGTGTTGTAGAGGATAAAGTCATCAAAAATAACTATGCTGCCGAGTATATTTATAATGCCTATAAAGACACCAAGACCTGCGGTGTTATCGAAGAGGATAAGGCCTTCGGTATTCAGAAGATCGCCGAGCCCATCGGTGTTATTGCTGCCGTTATCCCCACCACCAATCCTACCTCTACCGCGATCTTTAAATGTCTTTTGGCGCTTAAGACCCGCAATGCGATCATTATTTCTCCTCATCCGAGAGCCAAGAACAGTACCATCGCCGCTGCAAAGCTGGTGCTGGAAGCAGCTGTTGCTGCCGGCGCTCCCGAAGGAATCATCGACTGGATCGATGTTCCTTCTTTGGAAATGACCAATACCGTCATGAAAGAGGCGGATATTATTCTGGCCACCGGCGGCCCCGGTATGGTGAAGGCTGCTTATTCCAGCGGAAAGCCAGCTTTGGGTGTGGGTGCCGGTAATACCCCTGCCATCATCGACGATTCTGCCGATATCCTCCTTGCAGTAAACTCTATTATCCATTCCAAAACCTTCGATAACGGTATGATCTGTGCCTCTGAGCAGTCGGTCATCGTGCTTGAAAATATTTACGATGCAGTCAAGGAAGAGTTCGCTGCCCGCGGTTGCTACTTCCTGAATGCTGAAGAGACCGAGAAGGTGCGTAAGACCATCATCATTAACGGTGCGCTGAACGCGAAGATTGTCGGGCAGAAGGCTGTTGCCATTGCCGCTTTGGCAGGTGTTAGCGTTCCCGAAAGCACCAAGGTACTGATCGGCGAAGTGGAGAGCGTGGAGCTTTCCGAGGAATTTGCCCATGAGAAGTTGTCTCCCGTATTGGCAATGTATAAGGCAGAAACCTTCGAG
>JAFUNM010000028.1 GCA_017482195.1 Clostridia bacterium | reverse complement strand
GTTGTGTTTTTCAACTTCCGCCCCGACCGTGCCCGTGAGATCACCCGCACGCTGGTGGACGATGCCTTCAACGGTTTTGAGCGCAGAAACGGCCGTTTCCCCCTCTATTATGTCTGCATGACCCAGTATGATGCTTCCATGCCTAATGTTCATGTGGCATTCAAGCCCCAGTCTTTGGAAAATACTCTGGGCGCTTATCTTGCAGAGTGTGGTAAGACTCAACTGCGTATCGCCGAGACTGAGAAGTACGCGCATGTGACCTTCTTCTTCAACGGCGGTGTGGAAACCGTTTCCAAAGGGGAGGACCGTGAATTGATTGCCTCTCCTAAGGTGGCTACCTATGACCTGCAGCCTGAAATGAGCGCACCCGAGGTTTGTGAGAAGGTGGTTGCTCACATCGAGAGCGGCAAGTATGATGTAGTTATTCTTAACTTTGCCAACTGCGATATGGTCGGCCATACCGGCGTGTTTGATGCCGCTGTAAAGGCCGTTGAGACGGTGGATGCCTGTGTTGGTAAGGTGGCAGAGGCCGTGAAGAAGATGGACGGTGCCATGTTTGTTACTGCCGACCACGGGAATGCCGATCGGATGGTGGATGTGGACGGTTCTCCTTTTACCGCGCATACCACAAACCCCGTACCTTTTATCGTTTATAACTACCCCTGTAAGCTGCGGGAAGGCGGTAAGCTCTGCGATATCGCCCCCACTATGCTGGAATGGCTGGAACTGGATATCCCGGCAGAAATGACCGGAAAAACTCTGTTTATCAAATAAACCGAAAAATGCTTCGCGAAAGCGAAGCATTTTTTTGTGTTTTTTTAAAAAGTCCCTTGCAAGTGACAAGAAATTTTTATATAATTAATATATTGTTTGATTTTTATTTGGGAGGAAAAAATGATGGCAAAAATGGGTTTTGATAATGCTGAGTATATCCGTCTGCAGTCCCAGAATATCCGGGATCGTATTGCGATGTTTGGAGACAAGCTTTATATGGAATTCGGCGGACAGCTCTTCGATGATTTTCATGCCTCCCGTGTTCTGCCTGGGTTTGAACCGGACTCCAAGGTCAAGATGCTTTTGAATTTGAAGGACGATGCTGAGATCGTCATTGTTATTAATGCTGATGCCATTGAAAAAAATAAGCGCCGCGGCGACCTTGGTATTACCTACGATCTGGAGACTCTGCGCCTGATCGATGCCTTGCGCGGCATCGGCCTCTTTGTGGGCAGCGTGGTCATTACCTGCTATACCGGCCAGAGACTGGCACAGGCCTTTGAAAAGCGCCTGCAGAATTTGGGAATCAAAGTCTACCGTCATTATCCCATCGCCGATTATCCTTCCAATATTCCCCTGATCGTCAGTGATGAAGGTTTTGGTAAAAACGATTATATTGAAACGGAGCGAAAACTGGTCGTAGTCACCGCTCCCGGCCCCGGCAGCGGCAAAATGGCCACCTGCCTCTCCCAGCTCTATCATGAGCAAAAACGGGGCATTAAGGCCGGTTATGCTAAATTTGAGACCTTTCCTATCTGGAATATACCGTTGAAGCATCCGGTAAATGTGGCTTATGAAGCTGCTACCGCTGATCTCAATGATGTGAATATGATCGACCCCTTCCATCTGGAAGCCTATGGGGAGACTGCTATCAACTATAACCGGGATGTGGAGATCTTCCCGGTGCTCAATGCCATGATGGAGCGTATCATGGGGCAGTCCCCTTATAAGAGTCCCACCGATATGGGCGTCAATATGGCCGGTTGTGCCATTTGCGATGACGAAGCAGTTCGGGCTGCTGCCAATCAGGAGATCATCCGCCGTTATTATTCCGTTCTCTGTACGGTTCGTCAGGGCTTATCAGAGTCCAATGAGGCGGCGAAGATCGAACTGTTGATGAATCAAACTCATATTTCCACCGCCGATCGTAAGGTGGTGGAGGCTGCGCTTTCCAAAGCTGAGGCCACCGGTGCCCCGGCTGCCGCCATCGAAATGCCGAACGGCAAGATCGTTACCGGCCGTACCTCCTCTTTGCTGGGGGCCTCTTCCTCCATGTTGCTGAATGTTCTTAAAGAGTTGGGTGATATTCCCGATGGGGTGCAGCTGCTTTCGCCCACCATCATCGAGCCTATCCAGCGAATGAAGACCGGCGTTTTGGGCAACCATAACCCCCGGCTCCATACCGATGAAGTACTGATCGCTCTTTCTATCTGCGCCGCTACCGATGAACTGGCAAAGAAAGCCATGGAGCAGCTAAAAAAACTCAAAGGTCTCGAGGCCCATTCCTCGGTTATCCTCTCTCGAGTGGACGAGCAGACCTTCAGAAAGCTGGGCGTCAATCTTACCTGTGAACCCCGTTATCAAACCAAAAAACTTTATCATGCATAAAAAAATGACCCCGTGAGGGGTCATTTTTTATGCTTTGTATTCTTTTGCCGTTTGGGCAATGCGGTCGTATGATGCAGACTTTCATCTTATTGTTCCTTTTTTAAAAGTGAAAGTCCAATCAGGATCAATGCAGGGAAAAGTGCCGAAAGTCCTAGACCAACCCGCATATTGCCGCCGAAAAGGTCTGCGGCGGTGCCAATCAGAGAGGGGCCGCCGGAGCAACCTAAGTCCCCTGACACTGCCAAAAGGGCGTAAAGTGCGGTGCCGCCGGTGGGGAGCCGCTTGCTGGCAAGGCTCAGGGAACTGGGCCACATTCCGCCGATACCGAATCCGGTGGCGGCGCAGGCGGCTAAGGAGAGAATAGGGGATGGGGAAAGAGCCGCAGTTAGATAAGTGACACAGCAAAGGATCGCACTGGCGACCATCCATTTGTGTAGCTGCTCTGCACGAAGTTTGGAGAAGAAAATACGAGTCAAGCCCATGCACACTGCAAAGAGACAGGGACCTAAAAGATCGCCCAAGGCTTTGGGAATGCCCAGCGCCTGCTCCGCAAAGGCGGAGACCCATTGAGCCATCGCCAGTTCGCCGGCACCCGCTGCAAACATGATCAGGGCAAAAAGCCAGAAGACCGGTTGGATCAGAAGCGCCTTGATACCGCTGCTCTCTTCTGCCGTAACCGGCGGCTGAATGGGAACCTGTGTAAAGATCAGGGCATTGGTAAAAGGAACCAGTGCCCAGATCAAAGCCAAAATCTCCCAATGTCCGATGCCGAAGACCGCAAAGAATAAGGCTGAGAGCAATACTACTGCCATATGTCCCCAGCAATAAAAGGAATGGGCAAGATTCATGGCCCCCGCTTTATTCTCGGTGGGGCACCCCTCCATTACCGGGCTGACCAGTACCTCGCTGATTCCGCCGCCGATGGCATAGGTCATCATGGAGAGCACCAAGCCTAAGAAGGGGTCCATCAAAGCGGGGAAGAAAACCAATCCCGCCATGCCGATAGCGCTGCAAAAATGTCCGAATACCAGGCATCGGCGATAGCCGATCTTATCGGCAAATTTCGCCGCGATCAGATCTATCGCCATCTGGGTGATAAAATTGGCGGTGATCAGCACTGAAAGCTGAGAAAAACTCAAATGATAGTCCTGCTGAAAGGTTAAGAATAAAAGCGGTGCGTAATTATTAATGATTGCCATACAGGCCGAACCGGCAAAGCAGGCGAACATGGTTGCTTTCCAGGATGTTTTCATTTGATCTCCTCGATAATTTTCAAAAGATCTGTCGGTTTTTCGATGGGATAGTCCGCATTGCCTACCTGCTCCGGCCCGCCGATACCCCATAGACAGCCGACAGATCGGACTCCTGCGTTTTGGGCAACCTCGATATCGAAGGTCATATCGCCTACATAAAGACATTCGTCTAAAGTGCAATGATTGTCTTTTATGATCTTATGTAATACGGTGGGATCGGGCTTTTTTGGAAAGCCTTCCCGATGACCATAGACTTCATCCAGATATCCCTTCAGTGTAGCCTCCACGATCCATAAAGTCTGATGGTGCGGGCGGTTGGAGAGGATCACCAAATGGATGCCCCGCTCTCTCAAAGCGGACAGAACCTCCTTGATCCCTTCGTAGGGTTTTACGGAATAAGTTGGATCTGCCTGAAAAAGACTGTCATAATAAGGAAACATCTCTTCGGCGGTCATATCAAGTTCTGCATCCTTGGCACATTTGGTCAAAAGATCCAAGCCGCCATAGCCGACATAACCCAATACTTTTTCAGCGGGCAATGCCTTTGCACCGTGATGAATCAATGTTTTGTTTACATAAGTCGGAATGAGGGTAGTGGTGTCGTTGAGCGTTCCGTCCATATCAAAAACAACTAATTTGATCATATAATAAAAATCCCCTTTGTTTTTTTATTATTTTAACATAGGAAACAGTAGCATTCAAGCAAAAACTATGTTAAAATAATAATATCATGATCAAGGAGGCGGCAGGATTGAATTTTCCTAAAAAAGTAACCGATAAGCTGGCAGTCCTGACTGCCCGGCCCGGTGTCTATCTGATGAAGAATAAGGATGATGCCATCATTTATGTCGGAAAAGCTAAAAATCTAAAGAATCGCGTCAGTTCCTATTTTACCGGTGTCAAAAGTCATACCGCCAAGGTAATGGCGATGGTGGAAAAGGTGGCGGATTTTGATTATATCTGCGTCAATTCCGAAATGGAAGCCCTGATTCTGGAAAATCAACTGATCAAGGAGCATGAACCTAAATACAACATTCTTTTAAAGGATGATAAGACCTATCCCTATGTGGCATTGGATCTAAAAAATCCTTATCCTCGTTTAGAAATTTTGCGTCGTGAAAGTAAAGCGGGTAAAAAGATATTTGGGCCCTTTCCCCAGATGGGTGCGGCAGCAGAGATCGTCCGTACTGCCAACGATCTGTTTGGACTTGCTACTTGCAATCGGCAATTTCCGAGAGATTTCCGCAAGGGTCGCCCCTGCCTGCGGTATCATATCGGCAACTGTGTGGGCGTTTGTACCGGCAAGGTCAGTGAAGCACAGTATAAAGAACGTTTGGATGAAGTGACCGCCTTTTTAAAAGGGGATTACCGTGTCCTTGTTACGCAGTTGACTGCCCGAATGGAGCAGGCTGCTGAAAATCTGGAATTTGAAAAAGCGGCCTCTCTTCGAGACCGTATCGTAAAAATTGAAAAATTAGGTCAAAGCCAGATCGTCACCGATGATAAAAGTGCGGACCGGGATGTTATCGATGCCGTTCGCTTGGGCGAAATGCTGGCAGTGGGCATCTTAATGATCCGCGGCGGCAGGCTGCTGATGCAGGATACGGTTGTATTCCGTGATGGACTGGAGGAAAACTGGGTAGGGGCTTTTCTGCAAGGCTATTACCATGAAAAGGTACAGCTGCCCAAAGAGATTTTACTGCCCTATGCACCCGAAGAGGAAGGGCTATTGATCGAGTATCTTTCCAACCTCCGCGGCAGCACCGTTACTCTCCGCTATCCCCAAAGGGGAAAGGGCACCGAACTGTTGGCCCTCTGCCGCAAAAATGCCCAAGAGAAATTGGCAGAGCGGGAGGCCGGCGGTGACCGTGTCCGCAAAATGGCGCTTTTGATTGCTGAGACCTTAGGCCTGCCGGAGCCGCCTAACCGCATTGAAATGTATGATATTTCTAATTTCGGCAGTGAGTCGATGGTAGGCGGAATGATCGTCTGGGAAGAGGGCCGCTTTAAGCGCAGCGCCTATCGACGGTTTGAAATTAAGGATCAGCTGATCCAGGATGACTACGCTGCCACCCGCCAGATGCTTGCCCGACGTCTTTCTCACCTGAATGATGAGGAATTCGGCGCAAAGCCGGATGTGATCTTAATGGACGGCGGCTTACAGCATATCAATGCAGTGGCAGATATCTGTAAAGGAATTCCTCTTTACGGACTGGTTAAAGACCGGCGCCACCATACCCGGGGCCTGGTGTCCTTTGACGGAGAACTAGATCTGCGCAGCGATCCTGCTTTATATAGATTTTTCGCCTCCTTGCAGGAGGAGGTCCACCGTTATGCCATCACGTATATGAAGAAAAAGCATAGTAAGAAAATGACTCGCTCGCCGCTTTTGGATCTGCCCGGAATGGGGGAGGCGCGTCTCAAAAGGTTTAAGAGTGCCTACCCGAAGGGCATCGGCGAGGCTACTGTGGAAGAAATCGCTAAGAAAGCGGGCATCCCTATGGATGTGGCAGAGGCGGTTTGTCGTTACTATACGGAAGGAGTATAATGTAATGATGCGAATTGTTGCCGGTACCCGCCGGGGCAAAAAATTGAATACTCTTCCCGGGGAGGAGACCCGCCCCACTTTGGAACGGCTGAAGATGGCTCTTTTTTCTGCTATCCAGTTTGAACTTGCCGGCCGTTATGTGCTGGATCTTTTCGCCGGCAGCGGTCAGTTGGGATTGGAAGCGCTCTCCCGCGGAGCCGTCCGTTGCTGGTTTAACGACAGTAATCCCGCTGCTTTGGATGTGGTAAAAAGCAACATCCGCAGTTGTGGCTTTGAAAATATCGTAAAAGAAACTTGCATCGACTATAAGATGTGTGTTAAAATGATAGAAAAGGAAAAGGAGCGACCCTCCTTGGTCTTTTTGGATCCGCCCTATCGGAAAGGCTATTGCGCTGATGCCGTTGCTCTTTTAGCTCCTCTTTTGCCGGAAGGCGCTTTGGTAGCAGCCGAGACCGGTGCCGATGAGGAGGTTCCCCTTTACGGTCTGACCCTCAGAAAGGAATATCGGCAGGGCACCGTAAAAATTACTCTTTTGGAAAAGAGGAATGAAAAATGAAAGTTGCTATTTGCCCGGGCTCCTTTGACCCGGTTACTTTAGGACATTTGGATATCATTACCCGCGCGGCAAAGCTCTTTGATAAGATTTATGTTGCGGTTCTGGAAAACAGTTCCAAAACCCCGCTCTTTTCGGTTGATAAACGAATGGACCTTCTTCGCCGCTGTCTCACCGATCTGCCGAATGTGGAGGTCATTACCTTTTCCGGCTTTTTGGTGGATTGTGCCAAGGAGTATGATGCGGTTGCCATTGTAAAGGGTCTGCGTGCAGTCACCGACTTTGAATATGAATTCCAGATGGCGTTGACGAATAAAAAACTGAACCCTCAGTTAGAAACTCTCTTCCTGAATACCAGCGCCCAATATATGTATCTTTCCTCAAGCATTGTGAAGGAGGTCGGACGGAACGGCGGGGATATTTCTGATTTCGTCCATCCCGCAGTGGTCGAGGATATTAAAAAAGCATTTGAGAAAAAGGAGATTTAAGGATGAAGATCGAAGAAATTTTAACTGCGATGGAAGATTTATTGGAGGATGCCTGGAACCTGCCTATGAGCGGTGGAAAACGGGTGGTTGATACCGCCGAGATGTTAGCATTGATTACGGATCTGAGATCCTCCATGCCGGAAGAGATTCGCCTGAGCAATGAGATCATTGCGAAGAGAGATCGGATCGTTCTGCAGGGCAGGGAAGAGGCCGACTTGACCGTCAGCGCTGCCCGTGCCAAGGCTGAGAAACTGGTCTCCCAGGAGGCGGTTTACCGTGAGGCTCAGCAGCAGGCACAGGAGATCATTGCACAGGCTCAGGTAAATGCTAAAGAAATGAAGAACGCAACGGTTGAGTATTGCGACAGTATTTTGACCCGTACCGCCGAAAGTCTGACTAAGAGTGCTCAGGCAATCGAAGAGACCCGCAAGTCGATTCGTAAGCAGCAAGCATGATGCGGGAGCGTGTCTATGCCCTGGATTGGATCCGGGGCATCGCTGTTATTGGCATGATTTTGCATCATGCCCTCTTTACTTTGGAGCAGGTTTCCTGGCTCTTCGGTGAGCCGATCACCTTTTGGATACTGGAGACCGGCGTTTTTTGGGTATTGCAGGAGATTTTTGTTTGTGCATTCCTGCTGATCAGCGGAATCTGCACCGCCTATTCCAGAAATGTACTGCGCAGAGGAACCATTGTGACCGGAGCAGCGCTTCTTATTACTCTGGTGACCGCGGTTTTGCTGCCTGCCTTTGGAGTGACCGGTCTTGAGATCCGGTTCGGGATCCTTCACATGATCGGTGTATCCATGCTGCTCTACGGTCTGTGTACTTGTAAAAAGCGCTGGGTATCCGTTTTGACCGTTATGGTATTGTTTGCGGCGTATCTTGCTCTGGTGAATCTGCCTAATACTCTTTATGCAGACGGCGTACTGGCTGTTATCGGTATGCCTCAAGAAGGATTTTTCTCGGCAGATTATTATCCGCTGCTCCCTTATTTTCTGGTGTTTTTAGCCGGTGCCTTTTTGGGACCGGCTGTGAAAGAGCACCGTTTGCCGGAGCATTTTTATACCCTCAGAATACGTCCCCTCGAATGGGTGGGGCGTCATTCTCTTTGGGTCTATCTTGGTCATCAGCCGATTCTGTTCGGCATTTTTGGTCTATTCTATTGGTTAATGACACTTTGAAAGGTTTAAGCGATGAAGAAACTGAAATGTGAGATTATGGAAATGATGGATTCCGTCGTATTCGCCCTGGTGGCGGTGATGGTGATCTTTACGCTGTTTTGCCGAATCTATGTGGTGGACGGCGGATCGATGAATACGACCCTGACGGACGGAGACCGTATTTTAGTCTCTCAACTGTTCTATACTCCTAGACAGGGGGATATCGTCTGTTTTGTAGCAAAAAAGGATAACGATAAGATCCTGGTTAAGCGGGTGATCGCCACCGAGGGGCAGACCATTGATATTACCGAAGATCGCAAGGTTACGGTAGACGGTGAACAGTTGGAGGAGGATTATCTGGATGACTGGATCTATACGGATCCGAAGAACTTTGATTTTCCCTATACCGTAAAGGAAGGGGAGGTTTTCTGTATGGGTGATAACCGGGTCAATTCCAAGGATTGCCGGGATCTGGGCCCGATTGAAACCAAACATGTTTTGGGGCGGCTGATCCTGCGCTTGATGCCGAATTTCGGGACGGTGAACTAATGGGAAATCTGCAGATTCAATGGTACCCCGGACATATGACCAAGACCCGGCGGTATATCGAAAAGAATATCGGCTTAGTGGATCTTGTGATCGAGGTGGCGGATGCCCGGGTGGTAAAGAGTAGCCAAAATCCTGATTTTGACCGCCTTTTGGGGAATAAAAAACGGCTGACCGTTCTTACTAAAAAGGATCTTGCCGATGAATCGGTCAACAAAAAATGGGAGGCCTATTTTAAAGAAAAGGGCCGCACCGTGCTCTTTCTCAACAGTACCGCCGGCCAGGGCGTTTCCGATGTGATCCCCGCTGTGCGGAAGATATTGAAGGAATCTCTGGATCGTGCCGCCGCCAAGGGGATGACTAAAACCATCCGCCTAATGATTTGCGGTGTGCCTAATTCCGGGAAAAGCACTCTAATCAATGCGCTCTGCCACCGTAAGGCGGCAGAGGCTCAGGATCGTCCGGGTGTTACCAGAGGCGGTCAATGGGTTACGCTGCAAAAAGATGTGGAATTGTTGGATACCCCCGGTATTCTTTGGAATAAATTTGAAGACCCTCAGGTGGGCATCCATTTAGCCCTCACCGGCGCGGTGAAGGACGATGTGGTGGATAAAGAGAGCCTGGCTTTGGAACTGATCGAGATTTTGCAGGGAAAGTACCCCGAAGCCTTGGAGGCCCGCTATAAGATCGAATTGTATCCCGGGGAGCCTCCTCTGGAGGTTTATGAGGACATTTGTCGCAAGCGCGGCTTTTTGCTTCGCGGCAATGATTTTGATTACACCCGTTGCGCTGCTGTTCTTTTGGATGAATTCCGGGGCGGAAAGATCGGGCGGATCTCTTTGGAGGAACCGGATGCTGGAGTATAAATGGGAAAACGAATATCGCGCTAAGGGATATTCGATGATCTGCGGTGTAGATGAGGCGGGCAGAGGTTGTCTTTGCGGGCCGGTCTGTGCTGCAGCTGTTGTATTGCCTACCGATTGGAATCATCCTTTACTCAACGACTCTAAAAAAATTTCTCCTAAAAGACGTGATCAGCTTTTTGATGAGATCATTGCCCATGCGTTGGCCTATAGCATTGGCTGGGGTTCGGTGGAGGAGATCGACGAACTGAATATCCTCAACGCTGCCATGCTGGCTATGCGCCGTGCTATTGAGGGCTTGCCGCAGAAAGCAGATTTTGCTTTGGTAGACGGAAATGTTGTACGAGATTTTCCTGTTCCGGCTGTTGCCATCGTCGGAGGAGACGGTGTTTCTCCTTCTATAGCTGCTGCTTCTATTCTGGCTAAAGTTTCCAGAGACCGTCTTTGTGAAGAACTGGATGTTCAATATCCCGAATATAAAATCGCAGGCCATAAGGGCTACGGTACTAAGGTGCACCGGGAGGCTCTGCTTACTTACGGGCCTTCGCCCTGCCACCGCAGGACCTTTCTTAAAAAAATTTTAGGGTAATAAAATGAAGGTTTACGGACTAGGCTTAAAGGGAGAGCAGATCGCAAGGAAGTATCTGCTTAAAAAAGGATATAAAATTATTGCGACCAATTTCCAATGCCGTTTCGGCGAGTTGGATTTGATCGCTCAGGATCAAAACTGCTTGGTGTTCTGCGAGGTCAAGACCCGCAGTGCGGGTATGGTCGCTGCTCCCCAGGAGAGCGTGACCCCGGCCAAACAGCGAAAAATGATCAAAACAGCAGAGCATTGGCTGATGGAAAATCCCGTTGATGCTCCGTTGCGCTTTGATGTTCTGGCCGTCTTCCCCGATTCCTTTGGAAAGTGGACGGTGGAGCATCTTGAGAATGTAATTGTATTATGATTTACGGTGATCTTCATTGCGATACCCTGTGGCGGTGTTTTGAGCGGCGGGTGGATCTTTCAGATCCGCTTTTGCAGTTGAAAAGAGATCCGCCTTTTTCTCATTTGCAAACCTATGCGATCTATATTCCCGATACGGTGGATGACCCATATCGCTATTTTCGAACCGTTTATGCCTATGGACAGGAGATGATGCGCCGTTTTCCGAATATGGTGCATTGTAAAACTGCTGTTGAAATTGATAAAGCCTTTGCGGCAGGAAAGACGCCGTATCTTTTCAGTATTGAGGGCGGCAGCTTTTTCGGCCCCGATCCCGAAAAGAACCGCCGAACCGCCAAAGAACTCAAAGAAAAGGGCATTGCTTTTTTATCTCTGTGCTATAACCGCGGAAACGGCCTTGCCGGCGGTAATTTAAGTCCTGAACGCGGACTTTCCTCTCTGGGAAAGGAAGTGGCGCTGATTCTGCGGGAAGAGGGGATTTCGCTGGATCTTTCCCATTTGAATCATCGGTCGGCGGATGCTCTTTTGGAATTGTTGCCGGACGGTGTGGTCGCTACCCACTCTAATTGCTTTTCGTTAGCACCCCATCCCCGCAATCTCACCGATGAACAGATCAAGGCCTTGATCGAAAAAAACGGCTTGATCGGCATTAATTTCTATCCGCCCTTTTTGACCGCTGAGGAAGAGGCATCCGTTGAGGATGTTCGTCTTCATATTCGCCATATTGAAAGACTGGGAGGACAGAAGGTGCTGGCCTTCGGAAGCGATTTCGACGGTATTGAGCATACCCCGAAGGATCTTACTAATCTTTGGGCAGTGCAAAAGCTTTTTGATTTAGGGGAATCCTATCTTTACGGGAATATGAAACGCTATTTGGATACTTATTTTAAGTAAAAAAGCGCCGCATAAGCGGCGCTTTTCCGAAAAAGAGCTTATTTCTCTTTATAGGTCTTGCAGAAGGTATCCTCGCTGCAGTTGCAGTTGGCGGCGCAATCGCCTACCTCAATCTTCTCTGCGGTACATTTGTTTTCTGTGGTGTGATAGTAGCAGTTGTTTACCTTACAGTCAACACCCATATTGATCGGTTTCTGATTCATTGGATTTCTACACTCCTTTCCGCTCATTAGTTTGGACGGTCGGACAAAAAATATACAGAATTTTAAAAGGAGGTGATCTCTTGTCTGTTTTCGTATTGGGCGATCCCCATTTGTCCTTTTCTTGCGACAAACCCATGGATATCTTTGGAAGAAAATGGAAAAATCACCCGAAAAAAATTAAAAAAGCTTGGTGCCGTAAGGTGCGTCCTGAGGATACGGTGGTGCTGGCAGGTGATATCTCCTGGGCAATGTCTTTAAAGGAGGCAGAGGCCGATCTGGCTTTTCTTCATGAACTGCCGGGGCGTAAGGTTTTACTCAAAGGAAACCATGATTATTGGTGGGAGACGGCCTCGAAAATGTACCGCTTTTTCAAAGATCATGGCTGGCATGATTTTGTGCTTTTACATAATAATTTTGTTATGGCAGAGGGAGTTGCTCTTTGCGGCACCCGCGGCTGGGAGGTTTCCGCCGGCGGAGAGCAGGACCTTAAAATGATCGAGCGAGAGCAGCAGCGTCTGGAAAATTCCTTGCAGGCAGTGCCGAAGGGCTATAAGAAAATCGTCTTCTTCCATTACCCGCCCTTTGACGGGACATCCGACCCCTTTCAGCCGATTTTAAAGAAATATAAAGTCCGACGCTGTTACTACGGCCATGTTCACGGCACGAAAGCTCAGAACACGAAAAAGATCCGTAAAAAAGGGATCACCTTCACACTGATTTCGGCCGATGCATTGGACTTTAAACCCCTTCGAATCGTGAAAAAGAGGACGAAAAAGTCCTTTTCTCATCAAAATTGCCAAAAAAATCCTTCTTTTTGGGCGAAACTTCTCTGCCTTTTTAGGCATAAGTGTTGACTTTTCTTGCTGATAATTATAAAATATTATAGTTATGAGCATTCTTATGGAGGTATAAAAAGGATGACTGTTAAAGAAGTAAAGAATCTGGAAAAAAGCACCGTTGAGCTGACTGTTGAAGTCAAGGGCGAAGAATTCAAGACCGCAGTAGACAATGCGTTCAAAAAGAATCTGTCCAAGATCAGCGTTCCCGGCTTCCGGAAGGGCAAGGCTCCCCGTAAGGTGGTAGAGCGTTTGTACGGCGAGGGCATCTTCTTTGAGGATGCTGTTAATGCGCTGTATCCCAAGGCATATGAGGATGCCGTTGCTGAAGCAAAGCTGGATCCCGTTGCCCGTCCCGAGATCGAGATCACCGAAGTAGATGCCGATGGCTTCACCTTCAAAGCTCTCGTTACCGTTAAGCCCGAGGTCAACGTAAAAGCATATAAAGGTTTAAAGGCTACCAAAAATGTCTATACTGTAACTGAGTCTGAAGCAAAGGCGGAGTTGGAGCGCCTGCAAAAGCAGAATGAACGCACCATTGTGGTAGACCGTGAGTCCAAAGACGGCGATACCGTCAATATCAACTTCGACGGTTCTGTAGACGGCGTTCATTTTGATGGCGGGAAGGGCGAGAACTATGATCTGGTTCTGGGCTCTAATAGCTTTATTCCCGGATTTGAACCCCAGTTGGTGGGCAAAAAGGCCGGCGAAGAGGTCAAGGTCGAAGTGACCTTCCCCGAGGACTATCATGCAGAAGATCTGAAAGGCAAGGCTGCCATCTTTGATTGCAAGATTAATGAAGTTAAAGAGACTGAGCTGCCCGAATTGGATGATGAGTTCGCAAAGGATGTCAGCGAGTTTGATACCCTGGCTGATCTGAAAAAGGATATTAAGAAGAAGATCAAGGAAGGCAAAGAGCGTCAGGCTGCCAATGAATTGGATAATGCTCTGATCGATGCTTTGCTGGAGAACACTGAGGTGGAAGTTCCCGATGCGATGGTTCAGCAGAAGGTGGATACCATGTGCGGTGAGTTTGAACAGAGATTGGCCGGTTCCGGTTTGAATTTGGAGATGTATCTGCAGTATACCGGCATGGATATGGCTGCTTTCCGCAAGGGCTTTGAAGAAGATGCTCTTAAGCAGGTCAAGGTTCGCCTGGCCCTGGAAAAGGTCGTTGCTATGGAAGGCATCGTTGTTTCCGATGAGGACATTGATAAGGAATACAATGATATCGCTGCTGCCTACGGTATGCCTGCCGATCAGGTGAAGATGTATATCCCCAAAGAGGATATTACGATGGATTGCGCTGTTTCCAAGGCAGTGGAACTGATTCGCAACAATGCTGAAGTTACTGAAGAGAAGGTAGCTGCCAAGAAGCCTGCTGCTAAAAAGCCCGCAGCAAAGAAAACTGCTGCTAAGAAAGAAGAAAAGACGGAAGAGTAATCTTTCTATTTGAGAGTTTTAAGGAGTATTTCTATGAGTTTAGTACCGATGGTGGTGGAGCAAACCGGTCACGGTGAGCGTTCGTATGATATTTATTCCCGTCTGTTAAATGATCGGATCATTATGCTGACGGAGGAGGTCAACGATACTACCGCAAGTCTGGTCATTGCTCAGCTGCTCTATTTGGAGAGTCAGGATCCCGATAAGGATATCAGCCTTTATATCAACTCTCCCGGCGGTTCGGTAACAGCCGGTCTTGCCATCTTTGATACCATGCAGTATATTAAATGCGATGTTTCGACCATTTGTATCGGTATGGCGGCAAGCATGGGTGCATTTTTGCTGGCCGCCGGTGCTAAAGGCAAGCGATTCTGCCTGCCTAATAGTGAAGTAATGATCCATCAGCCCTTAGGCGGCTTTCTGGGCAGCGCTACGGATGTGGAGATCCGCAATAGAAATCTCAAAAAGACCAAAGAAAAGCTCAGCCGTATGATGGCGGAGTTTACCGGTAAGAGTTATGAAGAGATCCTTCGGGATACCGACCGGGATAATTTCCTTTCCGCAGAAGAAGCAAAGGAATACGGACTGGTCGATCAAGTGATCGCCCATCGATAAAAGCAACCTGCAAGAGAGGAATCCAAAAGATTCCTCTCTTCTTTAATAAGGAGTTTATTATGTCAGAGAAAAAGACTTGTTCCTTCTGCGGCAGATCGGTTGCCGAGGCCAATATGATCGAAGGAATCGACGGACTGATCTGCGCCGAATGTGTGGAGCTCTGTATGAATATTCTGGTGGAAAACGGTTATCAAACCCACAACCGCAGAAAGCCGAAAAAGAGCAAAGAGCAGGAGATTCATATCTATAAACCCGAAGAGATCAAGCGGTTTTTAGATGAATATGTTATCGGGCAGGATCGCGCCAAGATTGCTCTTTCCGTGGCGGTTTATAATCATTATAAGCGGATCATGAACCCGAAGACAGATGCTTCCGGAGTCGAGCTGCAAAAAAGTAATATTCTGTTGGTGGGTCCCACCGGCAGCGGTAAGACCTACCTTGCCAAAACTTTGGCCAAAATTCTGAATGTCCCCTTCGCCATAGCCGACGCTACCACCCTGACCGAGGCCGGCTATGTGGGCGAGGATGTGGAGAATATTCTTTTGAAGCTTCTTCAGGCTGCAGATTTTGATGTAGAGCGTGCTCAAAAAGGAATTATTTATGTAGACGAAATTGATAAAATCGCCCGCAAGAGCGAGAATGTGTCCATCACCCGGGATGTCAGCGGCGAAGGTGTACAGCAGGCATTGCTGAAGATCGTGGAGGGTACCGTCTCCAATGTGCCACCCCAGGGTGGCAGAAAACATCCCAATCAGGAATTTATCGCCATTGATACGACCAATATCCTTTTCATCTGCGGTGGCTCTTTTGATGGTATTCAGAACGTAGTCTCCAAGCGCCTCTCCAGCTCTGCTTTGGGCTTCGGTGCTAAGGTGCAGGGGAAAGACGGCCCCTCTTTAAGCGAGATCTATCAGAAGATCGAGACCCGCGATATAGCAAAATACGGCGTGATCCCCGAGCTGGTGGGCCGACTGCCGGTATTGGTGGCGCTGGATGAACTGGATGAGGGCGCTATGCTGCGGATCCTCACCGAGCCGAAAAATGCCATTGTGAAGCAGTATAAGAAACTTTTTGAACTGGATGGGGTGGATTTGGTGTTCACTGATGATGCTCTCCATGCTATTGCCGAAAAGACCATTCAGCAAAAGACCGGCGCAAGAGGCTTGCGCTCCATCATTGAAAATGCCATGATGGATATTATGTACCGAGTCCCTTCCATGGAGAATGCGGAGCAGGTGGTTCTGGATCGGGCTTTTATGCTGGGGGAGGGCGAAGCCAAAATTTCTTATAAAAAACAAGGAGCATAAAATGGAACATAACTTTTTTTCAATGCTGTTCCGTATGAAATACATTGATCGCTGGGCATTGATGCGTAATTCCCGTCAGGAGACCCTCACCGAGCATACTTTGGAGGCTGCAGTGCTTGCGCATGCGTTGGCCAATATCGGTGTGCTGCGCTGCGGAAAAACCTATTCCCCTGACCGCGCGGCGGTATTGGGACTGTATCATGATGCACATGAGATCCTCACCGGCGATATGCCAACTCCGGTGAAGTATCAGAATCCCGAAATTGAGACTGCCTTCAAAGGGGTGGAGGAGGCGGCAAATAACAATCTGCTGGCTATGCTCCCCGAAGATATGGCTGAGGTCTATGGCCCGTTGCTCAAAGAGGAGGATGCGGAGCTTCGTCCGTTGGTGAAGGCCACCGATAAACTGTCCGCCTTGATTAAATGTATTGAAGAGCGCAAGGCCGGTAACACCGAATTTTTGATTGCCGAACAGTCGGTGCGCGCCAATCTTAAAAAGATGGACCTTCCTGAAGTGCAGATCTTTATGGAGGAGTATCTGGCTGCTTTTGAGCGTACGTTGGATGAAATGCGTTAAATTTCTCCTTTGAAATTTTCTGAAATCTATGCTATAATAGAATAAATCAACGTGCAGTTTGCTTTGCGGAACGTAAGTCCGGTTGAAGCAAACTGCACGTTTTCTATTTTTTCGGAGGGAACCATGGTTAAGAATAATGATACGGTTTTATACGGAGTTCACGGTGTTTGTAAGGTGTCCGATACCGTTAAGAAAAGGGTCGGCAAAGAAGATAAGGAATACTATGTCTTAAGACCGGTTTTTGACCAAACAACGGTGCTTTATGTTCCTACCTGGAATGAGCAGTTGACTGCGAAATTGCGAAGGATCCTTTCTGCCGAGGAGATCTATGCCATGATTCGTTCTATGCCGGATGAGGAGCTCCTTTGGGTGGAAAATGAAAACGACCGCAAGAGGATCTATCAGGAGGCGCTGGTCAGCGGTGAACGCGAGCAGTTGGTGCGATTGATCAAGACCCTTCATGTCCGTCAGCAAAAACGTTTGGAACAAAAGAAGGCTCTTCTGCTTTCCGATGAACGGTTTATGAAAGAAGCAGAGCGGATCCTTTATGAGGAATTTGCCTATGTTTTGAAGATCGACCGCGACCAGGTTTTGCCCCTGATCATGCAGGAGATTCAGGTGGAAGAAAAGTAAGTTGAAAAGGTGCTTTTTTCATTGACATACCAATAAAAGTGTGCTAAAATCCCCGTAGAATACTAGGGGGGAGGCATCATACTATGTTGAAATTAAAGCCCAATGTCCGTAATGCGATCCTTTTGGGCGGGATGTGCTCGGTTTCCTATCTTGCGGTGTATTTTGCCCGTAATATCCTTGGTACGGTTTCGCCGCAGATGATTGAGACCGGAGCTTTTACCACTGCTCAGATCGGTACCCTTTCCTCTGTATATTTTATTACCTATGCGGTGGGGCAGCTGATTAATGGCGCCATCGGCGATAAGGTGACCGCTAAATGGATGATCAGCTTAGGGTTGATCCTGGCGGGTGTTTGTAATTTTCTTTTGACGATTACTGCCGGAGTTCCGCTGGCAGCTTATATTTCTTATGGCTGTACCGGCTTTTTTCTTTCCATGATCTATGGTCCGATGGTCAAGGTGGTCTCTGAAAATACCGATCCTCTTTATGCTACCCGCTGCAGTATGGGTTATACCTTTGCCTCCTTTATCGGTTCACCCCTTGCCGGTGTGTTTGCGATGGCTTTTGCATGGGAGGGTGTTTTCGCTTCCGGCAGCGTTGTGCTGGTCGTTATGGGTATTCTTTGCTTTCTTGCTTTTGCCTTGCTGGAACGCAAGAAGATCGTTCGGTATCATCAATACGATGATGCAAAGCCTAATGGCACTACC
>JAFUNM010000027.1 GCA_017482195.1 Clostridia bacterium | reverse complement strand
GGGATAATCATAGTGGGTATAATCAAAGCCATAATAGTCGATGGTCATATTGGGCATGTGCTTGGCAAAAAGATGATCCAGCTGTCCCGCACCGCCCACATTGGGATCGGGAGAGGTTCCCTCGCTGAATCCGCCGGTCAAAGAACCCTTGAGCTCGCTGACTTCGCACAGACCGTCGTCGGCCAGATTTTGCGCCACATCCTGAATGCACATCACTTCTTCCCAGTTGACAGCCATCTGATATTCGGCGCTTTCATACTTGAAGTTGAAGTCGCCGCCTACAAAGCAGTATTCATCCTTGCCGGCCTCATTAAAGAGGTCGTAGAACTGCTGCATAGATTTGGCCGGAGTCTCACCGCCGGTATCCACATGGGCGGTATAGGCATAAAAGACCGCGTTGGTGGTCTTGTCCTTCAGCTTGACCCAGGTGCAGATACGCACATTGGGTGCGGCTTCATAGGAAGGAGATTCGACGTCGGGGGTCTCCGAAAGCCAGAAATGGCCGCTGCCCAACTCCTCATATTTATCGGTCTTGTAAAGTACGGGGGTACTTTCCAGTACCGACTGGGATTCGGAACGCCATTTATAAAGCAGGGTGTAGTTTTTTGAAAAATATTCATCGGTCTGGAAGAAATTGATCCAGGCCTTGGTGCCCTCTTGACAGAGGATCACGTCCGGTTGATGGGTCTGCACCATGGTCTTGAACCGGCGGTTGCGGTTATAGGCGCTGTTGGTGGCAGGATCCCGCTCGGTGGGGGAGTTGCCGGTCTGGTTTCCGGTGGTGCGCAGATTCTGCATCAGGAAGGTAACGGGGGTACCGCTGGTGTCGGCTTTCAGGGTTGAAACATCCGTTCCGGGTTCCTTGGAATCGTCCTTGGGCGCCTCGGTGTCATCCTTGGGCTCTTCGGTATCATCCTTGGGTTCCTCGGTGTCATCCTTCGGCTCCTCGGTATCATCCTTCGGCTCTTCGGTATCGTCCTTGGGTTCCTCGGTGTCGTCTTTTGGCTCCTCGGTATCGTCCGTGGGTTCTTTGTTATTGTCTGACGGGTTGTTGGTTTGAATGGTATAATCATTGCCGTCGGCGCTGAAATCTTCGCCGCCGCTGCTGTCGCAGCCGGTGAGCGGGGTCAGGGTCATAACGGCGATCAGGAATAATGCGATCCATTTTTTCAACTTCATAATGCCACACTCCTTTACTTCTAATTTTATTATATAAAAGGAATTCCGTTGACACAATGCACAAATTATGGTAACATATATAAAAATTCACTAATTTTAAGCGGGGGAAAGCAATGTTATACAATGTGCCTATTGATGCAGAGCATCCGAAACTGTACCGCAATTCCAATGAACAGATCAGCAGCGAGGCGGCGGTGCTGGAGATCGGCTATAATTATGTGCCCGAGGGCTTCAGTCGGCTGCGTACCCGAAATGTCTATATCATTCATTATGTAGTACAGGGGAAGGGGGTCTTTTTGGACAGCTCCTTTGATAGCGGCTGCGGCTATATGGTGGCCCCCGGAGAACTGGAAAACATCACCGCCGATTATCGGGAGCCCTATGAAAGCTATTGGATCATGCTGCGGGGCAGCCGTGTGCCGGAGCTGCTGGAAAAATGCGGCCTTCCCACCCATAATGCGGTCTTTTCTTTTAGCCGTACCGCCGAGTGCGGACGGATCCTCCGCCGCTATTTGGAGGCTCCCTACCGTAAAAATGAATTGGCGGAGGCCAGTTTACTGCAGGCGGCTTTTTTTGAACTGATGTCCGTGCATTTGGAGGAGTCTGCCGCCCGGGCAGAGGTGCCCAAACGCGCCGTGCAAAAGGTGGCGGAATATCTGGAAAACAACTCTCAGCGCAAGCTGCGCATCAGCGAGGTGGCCGACCGCTTTTTTCTTTCCCAGAACCATATGTGTATTTTATTTAAAAAGGAATACGGAGTCTCTCCTCAGGAATACCTGATCGCTCTGCGGATCGAGAAAGCGAAACGCCTGCTGAGCCGCCGGGATGAGAAATTCTCTGTTAAGACCATCTCCGCCTCGGTGGGCTTTGAAAACCCCCTCTATTTCTCCCGTTGCTTCCACCAAAGGGTGGGCTGCTCTCCCAGTGAATACCGTAAAAGCGTACTTGCTAAATAAATTTCGCAACATGTCACAAAGTGTTTAAAAAAAACAACATTTTATCATACAAATTTTCCCGATTGTATGGTACAATTTCCATGTAACCTTTATATAGGGCGCACTATACCCTTTTGCAAGCGTTCCTATTTAATATAAAGGATTGCCGAAAGTTCGTAAAAGTTAGTCAGGAGGATAAACTTATGAACAGAAAGAATTGGACTTCTGCTCTGCTGGCACTGGTAATGGTCATTTCCATGATGACCTGCTTTGTTGTGCCTACTGCAATTGCAGAAACCGACACGATGACTCTGGAAGAAGCGAAAGCGCTTGATTCTGTCCAAACGGCTACAGCCGATGACAAGGATACTGCTTATCAGCTTGCGTCAGTTGAAGATTTGATTTGGCTGGCTACCGGGTATACAAATGTAGTTGCCGGGGATACCGTATATTTGACTGCGGATTTGGATATCACTTCCTATGATGCAGGCAAAGCAGCCGGCAGCAAATTTGCTGATCTTTATGCGCCGATGTCAAAGGTTTATTTTACAATTGATGGTTTAAATCATAAGATTATCGGATATAACGATACCCTTTCTTTAATTGAAACTCTTTATCCCGGCGCTTCTGTTAAAAACTT
>JAFUNM010000026.1 GCA_017482195.1 Clostridia bacterium | reverse complement strand
TCTCTCTTTTTTATTGCTTGTTTTATTGTAGCCTTCAGTACGGTACTCCTCTCCTTTTTGGAGCCGGAGGCCTCGCTGATCGACCTTTTATTCACCGGCATTTCCGGATTTGCCACCGTGGGTGTAGCATCTTACAGTATTACTGCTATGTCAGCAGCTTCACAATTGATCTTAATTCTTTTAATGTTTATGGGACGGGTCGGAGTCCTCTCCATCACCTTAAGCATTATGGTTCGTTTAAATCAAACCAAAGATAGGATCTCTTATCCAAAGGCCAATATTATGATCGGTTAGGAGTAACCATTATGAAAAAGAAAACGTTTGCTGTGATCGGTCTTGACCGGTTCGGTTCCAATCTTGCCATTCATCTTCAAAAGCTGGGCTATGAAGTCATCGGTCTGGACGCTGATGCTGAAAAGGTGCGCAAGGTATCCGATGAAATCACCCATGCTGCGATCGGGGATCCCACCGATGAGGAGGTGCTGCGGACTTTAGGCGTACGCAATGCCGATGTTGCCATCGTTGCTCTGACCGAAAACATTCAATCAGGGGTATTGGTAACCCTGATGCTTAAAGAAATGGGCATGGAAAATGTTATTGCCGAATGCACCAGCGAGATCCACGGCCGGATCCTTGCCAAAGTGGGTGCTGATCGGGTTATCTTCCCCGAAAAGGATATGGGCGAGCGATTGGCCAAAAGCTTGAGTGAGACCAATATCGTGGATTACATCGACCTTTCCGATGAATACTCTATTATTGAATTGCATACACCAAAAAACTGGGCAGGCAAAAGTCTTAGAGAACTAAATGTACGAGCCAAATACAATATTACCGTAATTGCCTGCAGAAATGCAGAGGGAGCGATTAACCTTTCTCCCGTCCCCGATGCTCCGTTAGAGGCAACGGGAACCTTGATCGTTATCGGCCCCGATGCAAAAATCGAGGAGCTTGCCGAACGCTGATGGAACAGATCATAAGTGTAAAAAATGAATACATCAAAGAGCTTTGCAGACTGAACACTGCTGCAGGACGAAGAGAGAGCGGTCTTTTCCTGGTAGAAGGCTCCAAGCTTTGTGAGGAGGCTGTAAAAAGCGGCTGGAGTGTCGAGAAATGTCTGGCGACAGATAGAGAAATCCGCAATCCTCTCCTGGCGAGTTTTGAGACCATCCGGATTTCCGATGCAGTTGCCGGAAAACTCAGCAGCATGGATACCACCCCAGGCCTCTTTATGGTGGTCAAGCAGCAAAACCGACCGGTTTCCGAAGCTCCCTTTATTCTCGCCCTGGATCATCTTGCCGACCCCGGCAACCTGGGCGCGGTATTGCGCTCAGCAGAAGCATTTGGTGTAAAGCAGGTGTTCTTGAGCAACGGCTCGGTAGATTTATACTCTCCCAAAGTTTTGAGAGGCGCTATGGGCAGCGCATTTCGAGTGCCGGTGCAAAAAGGTGATCTTCCCGCGTTTTTAAAAGAAAAGCGTGCGAGCGGCTATCAGATCTTAGGGGCCGGACTGGATCGTAACTATCATCTTTTACCCGAGATCTCGTTTAAAGAACCAACCGTTATGATCATCGGCAATGAGTCCGGCGGCATCTCCGCAGAAACGATCGAGCTTTGCGATAAAGGCGTATTCATTCCCATGAAGGGACAAAATGAATCCCTAAACGCCGCTGTTGCCGCATCCATTATTCTATGGGAGCAGTCGAAATGGAACTGAACCATCATCTTCTTTGGCTTTGGGCTAAAGAATGCCTCAACTACAATAATAAAAAGTTGCTGCAGACGGTAGAATTCTTCGGCTCCATTGAGGAAGTCTATAAATGCAACGATTTTCGTATCTGTAAAATTCTCAGCGAAAAAGAAGTTCGGCTTCTGAGCAAAAAAGATCTGCGTTCTGCCTGGGAAACCTACGGTCTTTGCGAAGAGCAGCAAATCGGTATTTTGACGCTGGAGGATTCTACATATCCTTCCATGCTGCGCGAGATCGACAATCCGCCCTGTCCGCTCTTTTTCAAAGGACACCTGCGCTCCTGCCTGAACGCCCCGCTCTTAACGGTGGTGGGCAGCCGTACATACAACGGCTACGGCGAAGAAAAGGCCAAAGAACTGGTGACGGCGCTGAGCTGCTGTGGATTTACTATTGTAACCGGTCTTGCCGACGGTATTGATTCCTTTGCCTGCGAGGCCGCTCTGCAAAGTGACAGCAGCGTTATAGCTGTTTTACCTTTTGGTATTCTCTCCAGCAAAGGACATCTGACCCGCCACTTTAAAGAGATCATAGCCAAAGGCGCACTGGTCAGCGAGATCTTTCCCCAAAATGGTTCTCACCGATTTGCCTATCATGAACGAAACCGCATCTTAAGCGGTATTTCACATGGTACTTTAGTTGTACAGGCACCGGAAAAGAGCGGTGCGCTGATGACGGCGAACTATGCTTGTGAACAGAACCGCGATCTCTTTGCGGTAATGGCCAATGCAGATTCGTTCTCTGCCGGCTCCAACCGTCTCATCAAAGAGGGCTGCTATCCGGTAACGGACTACACCGATATCTTACAGATCTACCTTCCCCGTTTCAGCGACCGGCTGACAGAGCTGCATGCACCTGCCGAGAAGATCTTCTCTCTTCAGGAAGAGTTACAGGCTGAAAAACTAAAGGATTTTAAGAGAACGCAAATAAAAGAACTGACTCAAGCAGAACAGGCGGTATTTGCTTTACTCAGCACGGAAGAGTGTACCGCTGATTATCTAATCGAAAATGCCGGTTTACCGGTTCATGAAGTGCTCCAATGTCTAACCACTCTGGAGTTTCGCGGGCTTGCAGTATCCTGCCCCGGCAGTAAATTTAAAGTAATCCTATAAGAGAGGTCCCCTACATGTCAAATTTATTTATCGTTGAGTCTCCTGCAAAGGCCAAAACTATTGAAAAGTATCTGGGCAAGAAGTTTAAGGTAATGGCTTCTATGGGTCATATCCGTGACCTGCCCAAAAGTGATTTCGGCATTGATGTGGAGCATGACTTTGCACCCAAATATATTTCTATCCGCGGTAAAAGCGAATTGATCCGTACTTTGAAAAAAGAGGCACAAAAGGCTGACACCGTATATCTCGCAACCGACCCGGATCGCGAAGGAGAGGCCATCTCCTGGCACCTTTCCACCCTTTTAGATCTGGAGCCTGGCAAAGGCAAGCGGGTTGTTTTTAACGAGATCACCAAAGGCGCCTTAAAAAATGCAGTCGCCAATCCTACCGATATCAACATGAATCTGGTAGACGCCCAGCAGGCCCGCCGTGTATTGGATCGTATCGTAGGCTACAAGCTCAGTCCCTTCCTTTGGAGAAAGGTAAAAAAAGGCCTTTCGGCAGGACGAGTACAGTCGGTTGCCACCGCAATGATCGTAGATCGTGAAGAAGAGATCCGGGCCTTTGTTCCTAAGGAATACTGGAATCTGACCGCCGTTTTTTCCTCCGAGACCGATACTATTGAGGCAAAATTCCACGGCACCGCCAAACGCGCCAAGGAAATCCGCAATGAGGAAGAGGCTACCAAACTCTTCAATGAGATCCAAAATAGCCAATTCTCTGTTACCGATGTAAAGCATGCGGAGAAGAAAAAGTCTCCTGCACCGCCCTTTACCACCTCTACCCTGCAGCAGGAAGCCTCCAGACGGTACAATTTCCAAGCGAAGCGTACCATGAAAGCCGCCCAAGAACTTTATGAGGGTGTGAATATTAAGGGGATCGGCCTGGTAGGTCTTATTACCTACATGAGAACCGACTCTCTGCGTATCTCCGACGAGGCAGCTGCCGCAGCCAAGGAGTATATCGTTACCAATTACGGAGCTGAATATTATCCCCCCTCCCGCCGCTATTTCAAAACCAAAAAGAGTGCACAGGATGCACATGAAGCCATCCGCCCCACCAACATTGCTATTTCCCCAGAGCAGGCAAAACTCACCTGCACACCGGATCAATACAGAGTCTATAAACTGATCTACGATCGTTTTCTGGCCAGCCAGATGGCAGAAGCCGTCTATGACACCCTGGCCGTAGAGATCGGAGACGGCAAATATGTATTTAAAGCCACCTGCCAATCTGTAAAGTTTAAAGGCTTTACTGCTGCATATAAAGAAACAGAGGATAAAGAAAAGAATCACCGCCGTTTATATCGGGTAGAGCAGGGCGACACCATGCGGATCAACACACTGGAAAAGGAGCAGAATTTCACCCAGCCTCCTGCCCGCTACACGGAAGCCTCTCTTATTAAGGCTCTGGAGGAAAATGAGATCGGCAGACCTTCTACCTTTGTTCCTATTATTACCACGATCCTTGCCCGCGAGTATGTAGAACGGGACGGAAAGGTCTTAAAGCCCACCGTATTAGGGGAAGTAACCACCAAGCTGATGAAGGAACATTTCGCCTCCATTGTAGACTATGATTTTACCGCACATCTCGAAAAAGAATTAGATAAGGTAGAGGAAGGCTCGGCCCAATGGCAGACTCTTGTAAGCGATTATTACACCGGTTTCATGGAAATGCTGGACGTCGCTGAAAAGAATTTGGTAGAGCGGGTCAAGGTGCCGGAGGAAGTAACCGAGGAGATTTGCCCTAACTGCGGTAAAAACCTGGTGATCAAAAGCGGCCGTTATGGTAAATTTCTGGCCTGTCCCGGCTATCCCGAGTGCCGCTTTACCAAAACCATTATTATTGACACTCAGGTCCCCTGCCCCAAGTGCGGCGGTATGATCCTGAAAAAGCGTTCTAAAGCCGGCAAGACCTATTACGGCTGTGAGCATAATCCCTCCTGTGATTTTATGACCTGGGACGAACCGCTGACAAAGAAGTGTGAAAAGTGCGGTTCTCCGCTCTTTAAGCGCACCGGACGCAACCGCGGCACCTATTGCTCCAATCCGGATTGCGGAAAGCAGGAAAAAAACAATGAATAAGACCGCCATCGTTGTGGGGGCGGGATTGGCAGGATGCGAAGCAGCTTACCAGCTGGCAAAACGCGGCATTTACGTAACCCTTTATGAAATGAAACCCAAGCAATACACTCCCGCCCACCATCATCCGAACTTTGCAGAATTGGTTTGTTCCAACTCCTTAAGAGGAGCAAATCTTACCAACGCAGTGGGACTGCTGAAAGAAGAAATGAGGCGTTTGGGATCTGTGATTATGGACGCCGCCGATGCCAATGCCGTTCCTGCCGGAGGTGCGTTGGCAGTTGACCGAGAAGCCTTCTCAGCCGCGGTAACAAAAACCGTTCGGGAGCATCCGCTGATCACCGTCAAGGAAGAGGAAATCACGAAAATTCCCGAAGGTGAGAACATCATTATTGCCACCGGTCCGCTAACGGCCGAGCCGCTTTCTCAAGCCATCCGCGATTATTTCGGAAAGGATTATCTATCTTTCTTTGATGCAGCCGCCCCCATCGTCACCTTTGAAAGCATTGATATGGACAAGGCCTTTTTTGCCTCCCGCTACAACAAAGGCACCCCCGACTATATCAACTGTCCCATGACCAAGGAAGAATACCTTGCATTTTATGAGGCGCTGCGCACAGCTGAATGTGCAGAACTGCACGACTTTGATCATCAGGTGTTTGAGGGTTGTATGCCCATTGAAGAGATGGCGCACCGTGGAGAGGACACCATGCGCTATGGTCCCTTAAAGCCGGTAGGCTTGGTGGATGACCGAACCGGTGCAAAATCCTACGGTGTTGTACAGTTGCGAAAAGATAATGCCGCAGGCACCTTATACAATCTCGTCGGATTTCAAACTCATTTGAAATTCCCGGAACAAAAACGGGTCTTTTCCATGATCCCCGGACTGGAACACGCCGAATTTGTACGCTATGGTGTGATGCACCGCAACACTTATCTCAATGCCCCTACCCTGCTGAACAAGGATTTCAGTGTGAAGGGGCGGGAAACCTTATATTTTGCCGGACAGATGACCGGTGTAGAGGGATATGTGGAATCCGCCTCCTCCGGTTTAATGGCCGGACTTTCCCTTGCTGCAAAAATGCTGGATGAGCCTCTGCCGGATTTTCCGGCGAAAACGGCATTGGGAGCTTTAGGCAACTATATCAGCACCGCCGAACCCACCAACTTTCAGCCCATGAATATTAATTTTGGTATCATCGCTTCTCTCACGGAGCGAATCCGCCTCAAAGCGGATCGATATATGGCAATTTCCCAACGAAGCCTTGCAATCATTGAAAAGCTCAAGGCGGAGTCGAATTTATTTAAAGGAGAGTAACCATGAGAATCGTAGTAGACGCACACGGCGGTGACAACGCACCGCTGGAAATCATCAAAGGCTGCTGTATGGCAGCAAAAGAGATCAAAGACATTACGATCCTGCTGGTCGGAAGAAAAAACGAACTACAGCAAATTATGACCGAAAACGGTCTGCCTACCGATCGGTTTGAGATCGTGGATGCGCCGGATGTCATCACCATGGAGGATGAACCCACCTCCGTACTGAAAGAAAAGCAGTACAGCTCCATGGCGGTAGCCTTCCGCCTGCTAAAAGAAGATAAGGCTGATGCATTTGTGAGCGCCGGTAACAGTGGCGCCGTATTGGTCGGAGCCACGTTGCTGGTCAAGCGGATCCGCGGCATCAAGCGGGCGGCTCTGGGCGCTGTAATGCCCTCGATTGAAGGCCCCTACATTATGCTGGACTGCGGTGCCAATGTAGAATGCAAGCCGGAATACTTAGATCAGTTTGCCCTGATGGGAAGTCTTTACATGAAATCTGTTCTGGGCATTGAAAATCCCCGTGTCGGCCTTTTAAACAACGGTACCGAGGAATGCAAGGGGCCCGAACTGCAGCAGCAAGCCTATCAGTTGCTCAAGGCCAATGAAAACATCAACTTCATCGGCAACATAGAAGGCCGCGAGGTTCCCTTAGGCGGAAGTGATGTTGTGGTTGCCGACGGCTTTGCCGGCAATGTTACGTTGAAGGTTTCCGAGGGATGGGGCAAAATGTTCTCCGGAGTCCTCAAAGGAATGCTGACCAAAAATATCAAATCCAAGCTGGCCGCCCTCCTGATCATGGATGAAATCAAAGCCTTTCGTAAAAAGATGGATTATAAGGAGTACGGTGGTGCACCCCTTCTGGGCATCTCTAAGCCGGTCATCAAGGCGCACGGCTCCTCGGATGCAAAAGCATTTAAGAATGCCATCCGTCAGGCTTGCGCTTTTGCAGAAAGCAATATGATCTTAGAGATCGAGAAGTCTTTGGCCAAAGAATAAATATCTTGACATTTTAACCCGAAATGGGTAGTATAATAAAGGGTCAAATCCCACAACAAGAAAGGAATTATGATTATGTTTGAAAAAGTAAAGGCTATTATCGTAGAACAACTGAGCATTTCCGATGCTGACATGATTACCAATGACACCACTCTGGAGGATCTGGGCGCAGATTCTTTGGATATGGTCGAAGTGATCATGGCCATTGAGGATGAATTTGACGTGCAGATCAAGGACGAGGATCTGGAGAACCTCAAAAGCGTCGGCGATCTGATCAACTACATCAGCAAATAAAATGTCCGATTTTAAGGAACTGCAAAACAAAATCGGCTATACCTTTCAGAATGAGCAGCTTTTAAAACACGCCCTCGCCCATTCCAGCTATATCAACGAGCACCGCGGCGAGCTGCCCGGATCCAATGAGCGTCTGGAATTTCTGGGAGATGCGGTGTTGGAGCTTATTTCGGCAGAATTTCTTTTTACCCACTATCAGCATCTGCCGGAAGGCACCCTAACGAAGATGCGCGCCCTGTTGGTATGCGAAACTGCGCTCTTTGATTATTCCAAGGAGTTCAACC
>JAFUNM010000005.1 GCA_017482195.1 Clostridia bacterium | reverse complement strand
TTAAAAATGCGCACCATCCGTCAGGATGCTTTGCATTTTATGCCTTGTTTTGCATCCAAACCTTTGAATTTTAAGGTGCAAGGCAGTTTTGAGATACAGATTTTTCGTTCAGGCGACGCAATAAAATTCCCGCAATGCTGACGCATTACGGGAATTTTTTGTTTTGTATGAACGGAAAAGATGCACTCAAAACCGCTTCTTCCTTGCGGAGGACTGCCCTTGGAGCTCTCTTTTTATAATTTTTTTCCGTTGTATTCTGCCTGATGGACGGTCACCGTTGCATCCTTTTCCGAAACATATTCGAAGGATGCGATCTCTTTTTCGGGATGGGGGTTCAAAAAGGCGGTTTTATAATAGGTTTTACCGTCAACAACACAGGGGATGGTGGAATAAGAAACCTCACCCAAAGCAGGCGCGGTAGGATTGACTCCGTCGAAGACTGTATCATCTTCAAAACTACAGGACAGGTCCGCTGAGGCGATATTATCGCCGTAACTGACGGGGAAGGTACATGCCGTTCCGTCGGTATAAGTCAGGCGGTAAGCGCCCAGGCGGTATTCCTCATCCACAATGAAGTCCCCGTCATAAAAGGGCTTATAAGGAATCAGCAGATCGGTGGTATGGGTTACGGTAATGTAAGGCTTTTGGGTAAGGTCTCCGTATTTCAGGCGGAAGCACTCTTCATAGGTCTTTTTCATGGTTTGGAGATAGATTCCGTCGTCATACTCTTTAGACCAGAGGGCATAAGCGCCCAAAACCAGCGCCAGATACTGGGTATTGCGCTGCATATAGCGAGGATCATTGGAGCCCCAATTCGCGCAGGTGCCGCCTTTAACGCCCAATTCGATACGATGGCGCCAATGGGGCAGCTGGGGCACATACATATTAGCGTAAACCACCGGATATCCATGGGTATGATAGACATAATCATATTGGATACCGAACCTTCCGTACCAGTTAAGCATGATAATATCCTTCGGCAGCATATACTGACAATAAAACAATACGGGAAGATCCTCCTTGGACTTTTTACCCGCCTTCCGATCGGGTCCGCCGGCACCGCCCACCAGGCGTCCCTCGGGAGTAACCACAGGGAGAAGCTTTTCTCCCGCCATCATGGTGCGGATGCCCCGCTCCTTTAACCAGTCGTAAATACGGGTAATATCCCGGGCATAAAGCTCATGAGGATATTGCCCCTTGCATCGAGGACAAACGGCGGCGGTATACAGCTCATCATGACCGATATTCACCACCTTCGGCTCAAATACCTCGATCACCTCTTCCAGAATATCAAATACGATCTTATAAGTATCGGGATGATTGGGGCAATAGGTATCGGGCCAGGGATCATCTTGCCGCTCGGCGATCTCCCGATGGGCAAGGCAGATATAGTCGGCATGGGACATCAGGGGTACCTCGGGATAGACCTCGATCCCATGGGCGCGGCAGAAGGCAATGATCTCCCGCACCTCATTCTGCGTCAGAATATCCCCATCCCCATTATCGGGATGGATGGAGTTCTTTTTCCAATTCTGACTATCCTGGATCTCATGGGCGCGGCCGGAATACCGACGGTTCTCTTTCACAAACTCTGCCCACGCCTCATTGATCTCGGGATGGCGGTGATATTCCATGGCGCCGCCCACCTCCAGCGAGAGGGCATTATATTTATAGTATGCGATGGTTTTGACCATCTCTTTAAACGCGTCCATGGACGCTCTCCCCGGCAAAAACACCCGATACCCGCGAAAAGGGCAGTCCGGCGCGTCATACAGCCGACCGCAAAACAGTTCATGAGCGGTTGCCATCTGCAAGAGAGTCACTGCCGCATAGATACGGGCGCGGGGGGTCTCGCCGTACAGATGCGCCTCAGTAGCAAAAAGCTCCAGGGCGTAGCCCTCCTCTCGGTCGGACAGGGGATAGAACTCCGGCAGGGTCCCGCTCATCACGATCCGCCCGACGCTTCCGCCGGTCTCACCATACTCGCCGATCAGCCTCTCCAGCACCTCGGCGGCATATCCCTCGGCACCCTCAATAGCGCAGCCTGCACTTAAAAGCACAGGCTCTTTTTTCTCCCAAAAGACCGGCTCAAAAAACATATCCCATCGCTCCTTTTTGTTGCTTTCGTTCTATAATTTTTTTGAAACCTTAGTGCTCAACTTGATATTGAGAATAGTCCGCATCGGTTCCGATTCGGACTTTGACCACCACTCCGTAGTGGTCCGATACATAGCCGAACTTCACCTGCTCCTCCGGCACCTCATAACCCTCCCAATTAATGCTCCAATAGTCCACCGCCATATGGGGGTTGGGCTTTGCCATCAGATGGTCGATATGGCGGGCGTTATGAGAGGTATCCACATCATGGTAGTCCTGGGTCTCGCCGGTCTCCCAGGTGCTGCAGAGGGAGCAACCGGTATTGCCGATCTCCGTAAGGCCATCGTCTTTCATATTCAGCGCCATATCCTGCAGGTCGATCATTTTATCCCATTCCATGCTGGCATAATAGGTGGCACTGCGATAAGCAATATTATAATCACCGCCCAGGAAGGCATAGCTACCCTCGGGCAATTTATCAATCGTGGAGATCAACTGACCCATGCTCTTAATACCCGTATCGCCGCCCAGGTGGGTGGTATCGTGGATATGGATGGCATAGGCATAAAATTCCTCACCGCTCTGCTTATCCCGAAGCTTTGCCCAGGAGCAGATGCGGAAATGAGAGGTGGCATCCCCAAAAGGCAGAGAGGGCTCATCGGGGGTATCGCCATACCAGAAATAACCGCTGTCTGCCAGCTCAAAACGGGACTTTCGATAAAGAATGGGGGTGGCATTGTCGTTGAAATTCGTGGTTCCCGCAGCACCGTGTGCAGTGGATTCACACCATTTATAAACCAAACCATAGTTCTCGCTGATATAGGGGTCGGTCTCAAAGAAATCGATCCAGCCGGTCTTGCCCTCGCAGCCCAAAACCACATCGGCTTCCGTATCTTGGATCTCCGCCCGCAGCCGGCGGGAGCGGTTATAAAGGGTATTGGAATAGCCGCCCCGCTCTCCGTAGACACCCTTTTGGGTTCCGGAGGTCTTAAGATTCTGGATCAGAAAGGTGACCGGCGTTCCGCTGGTCTCCTTGGTCACCGGAGTGGCTTCGCCGTCATTGCCGTCTGCCGGCTCTTTGGTATCATCGGCCGGTTCTTTATTATCGTTGGCAGGCACTTGGTTCTCGTCGATGGGTTCCTTGGTATCGTCAGTAGGTTCTTTCTTGTCGTCGGCAGTGGCTTGGTTTTCGGAGACAGGATCTTTCGTATCGGCGGGTTCTTCGTCACCGTCGGTCGGCTCGCGGTCGATGTCTTTATTTTCGGTATCATCCTCATCCTGTTCCACAAAAGAATCCACCTCTGCAGTAAAATCTTCCTCATTCTTCGTCTTACAGCCGCAGAACAGGGCAAGCGTTAAACTCAAGATCAATAAAAGGACAAGCCAACGTTTCATCGCTTATTCCTCCTTAAAGGTTTTTTGATAAGGGGTGTAGTCTTTTTCCGTATCGATGACCACATCCACAAACAAGCTTGCATGGTCGGAGATGCGTCCCGACTCCACATTTTCTTCCGGAATGGCATATTGGGGACGCTCAAAGCCCCAATGCTTCACGCCGATATGGGGATGAGGCTTAATGAAGAGATGATCCCGCCAGTTGCTCCGGGTAGGATCGGGAGCCGTACAGTGCCCCTCTTTCTCTATGTGTTTGGCTTCATCCCGCAGGTCTGCCAATCGCGCCCAGTCCATTCCCTGATAGACCGGATCGCGGTAAAGAATATTATAATCGCCGCCAAAGAAAGCAAGGCTGCCCTCGGGCAGGGAATCGGCTTCTTTTTGCAGCTGCTCCAGCGCTTTGGTGCCGGCGGTGCCGCCCAGATGGGCGTCATTATGGATATGGATGGAATAATTATAGAATTCCAGACCGGTCTCCTTCTCCCGCAGCTTGACCCAGGTGCAGATGCGGTAATGGGAGGTGTCGGCAAACGGATAGGAGGGCCTATCGGGGGTCTCTCCATACCAGAAATAACCGCTGTCCAAAAGCTGGAATTTATCTCTGCGGAACAGAATGGGCACGCAGCTGCAGGTATACATGGGTTTGCCCCGCTCATTGAACTTGCCGCGGCAGGTATTGGAGTCATCCCATTTATAGATCATGGTATAGTGCTCATTGAAAAAGGGATCCTTTTCCAGGAAAAGCACCCAGCCTGCCTTGCCCTCCTGCCCGAAGATCACATCGGGCATCCGTTCCCGGACCAACTCCCGGAAACGCCGGGAGCGACTATAGAGCTCATCGGGGCCGCCGCCCCGCTCGCCTTGGATGCCTTTCTGGTTTCCGCTGTTCCAAAGGTTCTGGCACAAAAAAGAAAGAGTCGTTTTCATTCTTCCGTTCCTCATTTCTTGGTTTTTGTTCATTTTAGCAAAATGCGCACAACGATGTCAAGCAGGTTTAAAAATTCATTTCATAGGTTCCGGAACCCACTGTTTTCACGGTTCCGTCGGGGGCAAAGACAGCCGCCTCGGTACCGCAGGGAACCTCCAGCCGATAGCGGATCTGCCCGCCCTCTTTTTCCCAGCCAAAATGGATCACACCGTAAAGGGTCTCCACAGAGCCCCGGGCGAAGGTCATCCCTTCGGCAAAATACGGCTTCACGCGGAAGGTCTTAAAGCCCGGGGCGGTACGCTTAATGCCCAGCAGGTGCTCATAAAACCAAGTGGTAATACTGCCCATTAGGAACGGATGGTTCCGGGAGCCGCCCTTGGTGGCATCCAGATACTCAAAGGAGGTGGTGGCACCGTAATGCTCCACCCAGCCGCCCCAGCTTCCGACGCGGGTATCCTTGCAAAGAGCAAAGACGCAATCGTTCTGTCCCCGTTCCGCCAGAGCGGGGATCAGATGGTAAAGACCTAAGCAACCGCAGGTAACAAATCCGTCTTCTTCCTCGATTCTTTCCAGCAGGGTCGTTAAGGTCTGCTCTTCCTTTTCGCCCTCCGCCAATCCCAGGTTCAGCGCATGGGCATTATCGCCCTGGAGATTATCGCCGAATCCGCTTCCGTTCCAATAAGTGCGGATCAACGCCTCTTTGGTGTCTTGCGCAAGAGCGGCGTGGTCGGTCTCTTTCCCCAACACCTCCGCCGCCTTGGCGGTATGGATTAGACCCAGATAATAGAATAAAGTGCCAATAAAATCGGGTTCCATCTTCACCCGGGCGGTATGGTCATTCCATTTCACGCCGCCGTGCAGGATCCCGTCGGATCCCTTGTATTCCTCCAAATAAGCAAGCCAGCGCTCCATTACCGGGAAATACCGCTCCAGAATGGCGGCATCGCCGTAAACGTCATAGGTATACCAGGGCAACATGACGCAGGCAGCCGCCCAGGGGATGTCGACACCCTCGCCGCTGTTGTCGGGTCGGGGGCTGATATAGCGCACATTGCCCGAGGGATACTGATCGTCGGCAACGACCTGCATGAAAGACTCCATCAAAGACAGAACATCAAAATTGATGCACTCCGATTCCGCCAGACAAAGGGCATCGCCCAGCCAGCCCAACCGCTCCCGATGGGGGCAATCGGTGGGAATAGTGACCAGATTCATCCGCTGGGACCGGTGACTGATCTCAAAAAGACGGTTGATCTGCTCATCGGAGCAATGAAAGGAGCTTTCTTTTAATATGGGACTGTGTACCACGCAGGCAGTCACTGCGTCAGCCGTCGGCTCTCCGCCGGGATAGCGGGCAAATTCCGCATAGCGGAATCCATGAAGGGCAAAGGACGGCGCAAAAACCTCCCGCTCCTCGCCCCGGGGAATGTACACATCGGTCTGGGGACCCAATTCCCCGCAGGAGAAGTTGGTGGAGGAGCGGGCATTCAGTTCTCCGTCGGGATACACCTCTTCGGCATACCGTACCGCGATCTTGCGAACGACCTTTTTCCCGTTTACTGTAAGGCGGACAAAGCCATGGAGATTTTCGCCGTAATCCGCCACCCAGCGGGAATAACAGTTGCGCCAAAGCTTTACCGGCAGCTTTTCTTCGATGATTTCGGCGGGAGCGGCCTGCTCCGAAAGCACCGGCTTTATTTCCGCGGCAGGCGCCTCTTTCCACCCGCTCATATCGAAGTCGGGCTGTTCCCAGTCCCGATGCTCCGCCCGGGTATCATAGGTCTCAGTTTTTCCGCCCTGATCGATGGTAAAGGGTTCCCAAAGGGTATAGGGTCCCCGGTCAGCGGCACGGAGATTGTAAGAATCAAAGGGAACGGCCTCCTTGGTACCGTCGGCATAGGTCAGCTCCAGTAAAGCACTCCACGCCTGAGACAGAGAGACCGCAGTCAGTACATTGGTCCCCTCCCGCAAAAGAGCGGTCACATCGTATCGCTGATATAATGCCCGCCCCTGATCCGGCGAAAGCTGCCCGGGGAACATCACATCGGTATTGGGCTTTTCTCCGTTGAGTTTTACCAACAGCAGATTCATAATATACGCCTTATTGCCATGGGCGCCGGTGGTAGATGCCATGGAAAAGCGTGCCTCTTTCAGCGGGGCTTGGACCGTAAACTCCGCCCGGTAATACATGGGACCGTCGGGACCCTTGGCGGTGACCCAGCCGGCACCCCAATCCTCCGCGCCGAAAAAGCCGGTCTCGAAGGAAGCGCAGGCGCTCTCTTCCTCTTCCGCGGTAAAGACCGTTACCTTCCAGGTATAGGCGGTGCAGGGCGCAAGCGCTTGCCCGCAGCGAACACCGAAACAGCGGTCGCTTTCCACTCTTCCGCTGTCCCAAGCCGGGGAGTCTCCCTTGCGGACCTGCAGGCGGTATGCAATCTGCTTTGCGCCCCGTTTCTCACTCTGCAGCTGCCAAGAAAAGCGAGGACGGGCGACTCCGACACCCAAGGGCGCGCGGCGGTATTCCACCTTTAAATTCGTGATCTTCATAAATTCAAAAAGTCCTTTCTGTACTCCACCTCGAAAAACTCCGCCAGCTCCACCAGCTCTTTGTCCTTGATGGTATTGATCCGGGGCAGATGGGCGGTGAGCATATAGATCTGGGCGGCTTTTTCCACTGTTTCGATCAAACCGAAAGTCTCATCCATAGTCTTTCCGGCGCCGTAGATGCCGTGCATTCCCCAGATCACCAGACGGAATTCCTTCATTTTTTCGGCGGTAGCTTCGCCTATGGAATTGGTGCCGCAAAGCATCCAGGGGAGAACGCCCACACCGTCGGGAAACACCACGATACACTCGGTGCACATCTCCCAAAGGGTATGGGTAAATTTTTTCTCGTTCAATTCATGGACATAGTTCATGGCGAGGGTATGGGTGGGGTGGCAGTGCATTACCACCCGATTTTCGGGATCCACTGCCAATCGCGCCATATGGCTCATCAGGTGGGCGGGCAGCTCGCTGGTAAAGCGGCTGCCGTCCTCATAACCCCAGAGCAGTTCGGCGGTGGTTCCGTCCTCTCCGATGCGGATGATGCCCAAATTATTGGCGGGATCGCTCTCCACATTCTTGAAATACTTGCCGGTGCCGGTCACAATGAAGATCTTACCGATGAGGGCGGCGGTATCAAAGCCGGTGGGGATGGTACGAACCACATGGGTAAGATCCAGGTATTCCGCCACTTCACTCTCGTCCAATAAATAGCTGATATTTCCACCGTTGCGTTCATCCCAGCCTAAGCGGTACATATTGGCGGTGGTTTTTTTCATTTCCTCTACAAAGGGAGCGTTCAATATATTTTTCATCGTTTGCTCAAAACCTCTTTCTCATAATCCCAGATGGGTGCTAAATAATCTTCGGGGATATACTGGCGCTTCAGATATTCCTCCCAGATATCGCCGAAAGGCGCAGTCTTCAGTTCCTCGCCCAGGACCATTAGCGCGGTAAAGTCCTGCTGTTCCTGGAGTTCTTTCATCATGGCATGGGGCTGCAGCAGGGCAAAGAGCAGGGCTTTTTGCACACTCCGTACCCCGGTGACCCAAGCGGAGATGCGGTTGACGGACGCATCGAAATAATCGGTGGAAAGAAACACCCGGTTCAAAGCATCGTTGCGGACGATCTCTTTTGCGATCTCCCGGGTCTCATCGTCGAAGAGCACCACATGGTCGCTGTCCCACCGCACCGGACGGGTGATATGCAACGCTAAATTCTCATGGAACAGCAACAGAGAAGAGATCTTATCGCTGACCATTTCGGTGGGATGGTAATGTCCGTTATCCATCAGGGGGGTAATGCCCTTATAACCGGCATAGGAGAGGGTGAATTCCGCAGACCCCACCGTATAACTCTCCAGACCGATGCCGAAGACCTTGGACTCTAAGGTCACAAAGACCTTTTCTTTATCATAAGGAACGGAGAGGATCTCATCCATGGATTTTTTAAAGCGGGCGCGGGGTCCTAAGCGGTCGGCAGGGATCTCCTTATATCCGTCGGGGATCCAGAAATTGATGACGCAGGGCACCCCGGTCTCTTTAGCAAAATATTCCGCGATCCGCAGGCAGCATTGCCCGTGACGCACCCAGAAGCCGCGCACCTCTTCATCGGGAGAGGAGAGGGTCAGGTCATTTTTTACCATGGGGTGGGAGAAAAAGGTCGGGTTGAAATCCAAGCCCATCCCCCGCGCTTTCGCGAATTCCACCCATTTTTCAAAATGGGCGGGGGTGAGGGCGTCCCGCTCTACCTGCTCTCCCTCAAAGATGGCATAGCTAGCATGAAGATTTAATTTCTTTTTGCCGGGGATCAGCGCAAAGGCTTGATCGATATCCGCCATCAGCTCTGCGGGAGTGGTGGCTTTGCCGGGATAATTTCCGGTAGCCTGGATCCCGCCGGAAAGGGCGGCATCGGTATCAAATCCCCCCACGTCATCCCCCTGCCAGCAATGGATGGAAATGGGGATCTCTTTTAAACTGTTCAGCGCCTCTTCAGCATCGACCCCAAAGCGGGCATAGCATTCCTTTGCTTCTTCAAAACGGTTCATGATCGGATCTCCTTTATTTCAAATGATCGTTTGACCAAAGCACGAGCTTCGATCAGGTCTATGTTTTCAAAAGCCATGATCTGGCTGAGCAAATTTCCGGTGGCGGTGGCTTCCGTGAACCCGGTCAGCACCCGCTTGCCGGTGATCCCGGCGGTCAGCCGGTTGAGATAAACGTCCTTACTGCCGCCGCCCACGATGACGATCTGCTCTACCGTCTTTCCGCTGATCCGCTCCACCTCTTCCGCCGCACGGCGGTAAGAATGAGCAAGGGAATGATAGACCGCGGAGAGCACATCCCCCAACGGCAGCTCCCCCTCCCCAAGACATGCCCGCACCGCTTCGATCATATTTTCGGGCTCCGCCAGCCGTGGGTCATTGGGGTCAAAGGTCTTGGTATAGGCGCTAGCCATGGCAAGGCGCATCATTTCATCATAAGTATATTTTTTATCCAGGTCTTTGCGGATGCTCTGGAACAGCCACATCCCCATAATGTTTTTCAAAAAGCGGAATCGGTAATCGATGCCGCCCTCATTGGTAAAATTGGCGTCTCTGGCAGTATCGTTCAGGATCGGGCGCGCATTTTCGATACCGATCAGACTCCAGGTCCCGGAAGAAAGATACATTCCCCGCTCGCCCATGGGGCACGCCGCCACCGCCGATGCGGTATCATGGGAGGGACAGAGCAGGACCCTGCAATCAAAGCCCACCTCTGCTCGAACCGCGGGGGTCAGCGATCCCACCTCGGTACCCGGCAACGAGGGCGGCAGAAACAGCTCCGTGGAGATCCCCAACGCGCTTAAAAGTTCCGCTTCCCAGGTCTTACTCTCGCCGCCCACCAGATTGGTGGTGGTGGCGTTGGTATATTCGTTTTTCATCACCCCGGTCAGTTTATAGACAAGGTAATCGGGGATCATCAAAAAATGCCGCGCCTTTTCCAACCGCCCGGTGATGCGGTCGTCATATAATTGATAAAGGGTATTAAAGGACTGCTTCTGGATGCCGGTTTTGGCATAGAGCGCCGATTGGGGCAGGATCTCCGCTACCGCCTCCGCCGCCCTTTGACAGCGGACATCCCGATAGGCATAAACGGGCAGGATCTCCCGCTCCGTTTCATCCAGTAACACATAATCCACACCCCAGGTATCAATGGCAAGGGTGGCGGGAATCTTTCCCGCCGCCTTACAGGCGATAATGCCGGCTTTGACCTCATTCAAAAGGTGCGCTATGTCCCAGGTAAGGTGCGTTCCCTCTTTTTTCATTCCGTTTTCAAAACGGTAAATTTCTTCTAAGACCAGCTTCCCGTCCTGCAGAGCACCTAAAATATGGCGTCCGCCGGAGGCGCCGATGTCGATGGCTAAATGATAGGTCAAAAAAAGCCCCCCTTTCTATCCTTATTATATAGGAAAGAAAAGAGGGGTTAAAGGTCGGTTGTTGTCCGAAAAAGTGTCGTTATTTGCGAAAACGCTTTGGAGAAGTGTCGTAAGTTGCGCGAAAGAGCCGGTGAAAATGACTGATATTCTCATAGCCCACCGCCGCCGAGATCTCCGCTACCGTCATTTGGGTAGTCTTGAGCAAAAAAGCGGCTTGGGAGAGACGCTTTTCCTGCATCAATTGGGTATAGGTCCGTCCGGTGCGCTTTTTGATCTCCCGGGAAAGCCAGTGAAGATCATAATGCATCAGCGCTGCCAGCTCCGACAGACTGCCGTCGCGATACTGCTCCTCCACATATTTGAGCACCCGGGGCAGCAACGCCTCCTCTGCCCGCCCATAGGCAAGCAGATCGGTGCAATTGAGCAGCTGCAGCAGCAAAAGTCCCATGGTGGTCTGCTGGATCCGCCGCTTGTTCAGGGGATCCTCAATGATGGTAAAGAGCAGGTTTTCCACCAGATTCTGTACCGGCAAAACATCCGCGGTCTTAAAATGCAGATATCCGCCGCCGCGGTTACTGAGGCTGTCCAGCAAAAAGCGGCGCAAGGGCGTCTCCTCCTCGCCCAGCATCGCCAGCGCCTCATCGAAAAAGGGCGGCAGAATGAAAAAATTCACCGCCAAATCCTTTTTACCCGCCGCACGGATCTCCTGCACCGCGCCGGGACTGATAAAGAGCAGTTCACCCTCCCGAAGGCGGATCTCACTGCCACCGATCAGATGGGTGGTGGAGCCTTGGCACATATACACTACCTCCACATAATCGTGGGTATGGGCGGGGAAGGGCAGGAAGCGGGTATGGGGACGAATAGCGATGAGCTTGCCCCGCTCCATCATCTTTTCGGCACTGATCACATTGCCGCTGCCCTCCATATAAAGACTGCGGTCGATGGTTTTTCTGCCGTCCAATATGGCTTGCTCCTCCGCAGTGATGGGGAGCAGCGTTTTCAGGATCTCCGGATGGAGCATGACATTCACCTCTTTTCTGCCATTATATATAAACTGGAAGTAAAAGGCAAGAGCAACTTCACAACTGGACCGTTGACAAATAATAATAATTATGCTAAAATGTAACCTGTTGTAACCAATTTGTAACTTTTTAACCGGAGAGGAGGTGCAATCCATGAATAGCGGCGCCAAACAAGGCCTGATTGCCTTTTTATCGTTTTTTTATCATATCGGCAGATTCATCTATAAGACCGGCTGGATCATTGAGCAGATCTTTTTATTTCTCTTTTCCTTTACCCTTCTGCCTCTTTTCCGCTTTTTAGGGAAATGCACCCCCAAGAATATATTTGAAACCGTTTGTGCCGTCGGCGAGAAGGTGATGGCGATCTCTGTCAAGATCTATAAGAGCATTACTCATGTATTGATCTGGGCGGCGCACAGCATCGTTTCGGACTTTGCTTATTGGGCCCCGGTCTTTAGTGCAGCGGCGGTGATCTCCATTCTAATCTTCATGCAAAGCCATACGGTAGCGCTGGAGGTAACGGTGGACGGCAAGACCGTCTCCTATGTAAATAATGAAAAGGAATTTTCCAACGCGGTGACTGCAGTAGAAAAAAACCTGGCCGAGACCCTGGGCGAAAACTACTGTATGTATACTGCGCCCGAATATAGATTTGTCTTTATCAATAAAAACAAAATGGCAGATGAGGAAAACCTCTATGCTCAGGCCTACCGGGCGGTGACCGAGGAGATCGGCCATCACTACGGTCTGTATGTAGACGGAGAACTGGTCGCTGCTGCCGAAAGCAAATCCACCATTGAGACGGTGCTGAACGAGCTCAAGGCCCCCTTTGAAACGGGTGTGGAAAATGAGCGGGTGGAGTTTGTAAGCAATGTGGAAGTCCGTACCGGTCTGTTTTCCCCCGGCACCATGGTGGATACCAACGAACTGCGAGCCATGTTTGAAGGCTCCACCGATCCCCAGTACTACACCATTGAAGAGGACGATTATTTAAGCGATATCATCGAAAAAACCGGCGTGTCCCGCCAGATGATCTATTATCTCAACCCCGAACTGGATGAACGCAGACTGATCCCCGGCAGAAAACTACTGATCTCCGAGCCGGATATCTATCTGGGAGTAAAGGTAGTACGCACGTCCATCTATGAGGAAGATATCAACTATTCCACCGTCCGTATTGAGGACGATTCTCTCTATGTCAATCAGACCAAGGTCAAGACCGCCGGAAAGAAGGGCAGCAAGACCATCACGGCTGAGATCACTTATATCGACGGTGTAAAAACAGAGACCCGTATTATTTCCTCGGTGGTTACCAAGGAACCGGTTACCAGAGAGCTGTATGTGGGCACCAAAGAGTATCCCGCTTCCTTCTCCTCACTGGCAGGCTCCGGCGCCTTTATCCGTCCCATCAGCGGCGGGTATACTTCCTGTGCCTACGGAGGATACCGGGGACATGTGGGGGTAGACCTGACCATGAGCGGCGCCTACGGCAAGCCGGTCTACGCCTCCGCAGGCGGCACCGTCATCAGTGCCGGCTGGTCGGGCGGCTACGGTAAGATGGTCAAGATCCAGCACAGCAACGGCTATGTCACCTACTATGCCCATATGAGCTCCATCAAGGTCTCGGTAGGCGAAACCGTCGTACAGGGCCAGCAGATCGGTGCCATCGGCTCCACCGGTAACAGTACCGGCCCTCATCTCCATTTTGAGCTGAGGATCAACGGAAGTCCGGTCAATCCTATGAAATATATCTGATCATTAAAATCCCGTAATGCATCGGCATTACGGGATTTCTTTTTTTTTGGTTGCAAGAATGGAAATAATATGATAAACTAATGCTGTATGAACTTTTCTAAAAGGAGGCGAAAAAATGGGTGATCTGCTGAGCGGCAGCATCTTTTTAGGCTTTTGCAAAAAGGTCTATCAACAGATCGTTGCCACTGCAAAGAAAAGTCTTCTTTTCGGCAGAGCGGAAAAAGCCGCCAAAGAATCCCCGTCCGGTGCGGCCCTGCTCTTCGGCAAGCTTCATCCGGCTCTGGCACTGGAACACGCCCTCGGAAACAGCTGTATCTTCAGCTGGCTCTATCACTATTGGGGCGATCTGACCGCAGGCCCGCTCTATGATCTGCTCTTTTTACTGACGCCCTTCTGCCTCGGCATGTTCGGAATCATGGCGGCCGCCGGACGCTGGGCGGTTGCAGGAGCGTTGCTCTGTCTCTTGGGACTTTGCGTATTGCTCCTGACCGGCAAAGGAAGTCTAAAAGAATTTTTAAGCGGTTCGCTCTTGACCTGCTTTCTCACCCGATGGGTACACTTTCCCGCAGGAACCCCTCGCCGCTCGATCTCGGTTTACCTTGGCTGCTGCGGTATATTAGGAGCGGCAATCGGTTGGAAATTCGGCCTGATCCTCGGCGCTGTCGCAACCGTAGTATTGGGTGCGCTGCCCATCCTCTTTTCGGTGCCGCCTATGGGCCTCTTCTGCCTGTTGATGGCGGCTCTGCCGCTGGCAGGAACCACTGTCTGCTGGGTGCTGAGCGCCGCGCTTGCGGTAATCTATTTATTGTCTCGGGCCTTCGGCAGGGAGCAGGGAAGACCCCTCGACAAAGTGGATCTAATGCTACTGATCTTCCCCGTTTTTTGTATCGTATCCACCCTCTTTTCCTTTGATCGGATGGACTCGGCAAAGGTCACGGTAATGTGGCTTGGACTGTTCCTTTGTGTCTTTTTCGTACGGCGGATCGTGACGGATCGCAAGCGGCTGATTTCCGCCCTGGTCGCGCTGACCGTTGGCGGAGCAGTCAGCGGACTTTACGGATTGTATCAGTATCTCTCCGGCTCCGTCAATACCACCTGGACCGATACGGCCCTTTTTGAGGATCTGCAGTTACGGGTATACAGCACCTTTGCCAATCCCAATGTGTTCGGTGAATTCCTACTGCTGCTGATTCCGCTGGTAACTGCACTGGCCATGTACTTCAAAAATAAAAAACTGCGTTTCTTGATGATCGGCGTCGACCTTCTTTTGCTGATCAACTTGGCACTCACCTATTCCCGAGGCTGCTATGTGGGCATTGCTGTAACCGCCGTGTTCTTCCTCTGGCACTACAGTAAAAAATGGATGGTCGCCATCCTTGCGCTCGGCATTCCCCTGGGCATTTTGCTGATGCCCCAGAGTATTGTGGACCGTTTACTTTCCATCGGCAATATGAGCGACAGCTCCACCTCCTTCCGAATGATGATCTATATCGGCACCATCCTGATGTTGGCGGATTATTGGGCCGGCGGTGTCGGCATCGGCGAAGGGGCCTACAACAGCCTGTATCCTCTCTATGCCATTCCCGGTGTACCCGCCCCTCATTCCCACAGTTTGTTTTTCCAATCGGTGGTCTCCTTTGGTGTTGCAGGACTTGCCTACCTGGCAGGGCTCTTGGGCTTCTACCAAAAAAAGACCGGAGCCGCCCGTAAAGCGGCGGTAGGGCCCGACCGCATTCTGCTGATTGCCTTCAACACCGTGATGTGGGGCATGATGGTACAAAGTATTTTTGACTACACCTGGTACAACTACCGGGTATTCCAGCTCTTCTGGATCGTGATCGTATTAGGCCTAAGCGCCACGGAAATTTTAACAAAACAGGAGGAAACTCATGGCTAAGAGACGTTTTACCTGGCTGGACGGCGTGTGCGTTGCGCTGATTCTGGCGCTGGCAGTAGGTGCCCTTTGGTTCTTTACCAAAGACAGCGGCAACTCTGCCGAAAAACAATATGAGGTCACCCTGCGCTTCAAGCAGGCTACAGCCGACCCCTATGACTTTTATAAGGTGGGGGATATGATGTACTTCTATACCCGCTCCCAAAAGCTGGGTACTATTACCGCCCTTTCCTCCCATGACCTGATCACCGAGGAATATGATGCTGTAAACGGCAAATATGTAACGGTCACCGATCCTCAATGGAAACAGATCGAAATGAAGGTTCTGGCGGAGGGTACCATGGCAGACGGAGAGCTCTCCATCAACGGCGAACCAATCTCCATCGGCCTGGAGTTCTATCCTCAGAGCGATACCACCCGTTCGGTGGCGGTCATCTGGGATATTGAGGAGGTGGCAGCATGAAACGGATAAACGAAAACGGCCGCCTTTTCGGCAAGCTGCATCTTTTTGACCTGCTGATTTTGATACTGCTGCTGGTCGGCATCGTGGGCATGGCTCTGCGGTTCGTAGGCTCCGACGATGGGGTCATCACTCCCCGCTCTGCCACCTATACGGTGGAATTTGTGGAGAAAGATGAATACTTCACTACCGCCTATGCGATAGGCGACACCCTTTACGAGAAGAGCGAGAATATGGGTACGGTCACCAATGTAGAGGTGCGTCCCCATCAAAGTGTTGAGGTACTGCCCGACGGCACTTCCGGATTGGTAGAGCATGTCACTACCTATGATATCATCCTGACCGTAGAAACGGATAACCTGAGGGAGCATGACGGCTATTTCATCGGCAGTCAGGAGTTTCTCAACGGCACCGGACACACCCTCTCTAATGGCTTCGCCGCTGCAGGCGGGACCGTGAGAGCCATTACCATAAAGGAGTAAAACAATGATTAAAGTAATGAGTATTTTCGGCACCCGGCCGGAAGCTATCAAAATGGCACCCTTAGTAAAAGAGTTGGAAAAACGCCCCGAGATCAAGAGTATCGTCTGCGTTACCGCACAGCACCGCGAGATGCTGGATCAGGTGCTGGAGACCTTCGATATCACTCCCGATTATGACCTGAATATCATGAAGCAGGGACAGACTCTCTCAGACATCACCACCCGCGCCCTTCTGGGCATCGGCAAGGTCATCGAAGAGGCCAAGCCCGATATTGTTTTGGTGCACGGCGATACCACCACCACCTTCGCCGGCGGACTCGCCGCCTTCTATCATCAGGTGGCCATTGGGCACGTAGAGGCAGGCTTGCGTACTTACAACAAATATTCCCCCTATCCCGAAGAGATGAACCGCCAGATGGTGGACTGTATGACCGATATGTTCTTTGCGCCCACCGAACTGAGTAAGGAAAATCTCCTGAAAGAGTGTGTCGCTCCTGATAAGATCTATATCACCGGCAATACCGCTATCGACGCGATGAGCACTACCGTAGAAACCGATTACCATCACGAGGTGCTGGATTGGGTAGGAGAGGATAAAATGATCCTTTTGACCGCTCACCGCAGAGAAAATCTGGGTGAGCCCATGAAAAACATCTTCCGGGGCATCCGTAAAGTGTTGGACGAGATCCCCGGCCTGAAGGTGGTTTATCCCATCCATAAAAACCCTCTGGTTCGTGCCGCAGCCGATGAGATCTTCCACGACTGTGACCGGGTCAAGCTCATTGAGCCTTTGGAGGTATTTGACTTCCATAATATCCAGAATCTCTCCCACCTGATCCTGACCGACAGCGGCGGCATCCAGGAGGAGGCTCCGTCTCTGGGCAAGCCGGTTCTGGTGCTTCGCGACACCACCGAACGTCCCGAAGGGATCGAGGCCGGCACCCTCAAGCTGGTAGGCACCGATGCGGAGACGATCTATAAAGAAACCATCCGCCTGCTGACCGATAAGGAGGAGTACGAGCGGATGAGCAAGGCCTCCAACCCCTACGGTGACGGTCACGCCAGCGAGCGCATTGCCGATGCCATCATTGCAAAATTCGGAAAATAATTAAAATCCCTGAAAACATGGTTTTCAGGGATTTTTTTAATCTTCCATTTGTTTGCCTAGAAAAAGTGCACCTGCCTGCAGCAGCTTTTCCTCCGCAGGACTTATCTTTTTACCGTCGTCGATGAGACCCACAACCCCCACCAGATCCCCGCCTGCCAAAATGGGGCAGGAGGCGGCCACCCGGATGCGATCCTGATCCCGAAGAAGGGGATAGGAGCCCTGCTCGCTGTCGGCCGTAAAGGTCTTGCGCAATGCCGCCACCTCTTCACAACGGCCGCTGATGGGTTTGTCCAACGCCTCCCGCCGGCCGGTGCCGGCGAAAGCAATCACATTGTCCCGATCGGTCACCACGCAGGAAAACCCGCTCACCGCTTGAATCGATGCGGCAAATTCCGCCGCAAAGGAGGAAAGCTCATTGATAGGGGAATACTTTTTAAAGATGACCTCTCCATCCTTCCCCGTATAGATCTCTAAAGGGTCGCCCTCCCGGATCCGTAATGTCCGACGAATCTCTTTTGGAATAACGACTCTTCCGAGGTCGTCAATTCTCCGCACAATGCCCGTTGCTTTCATCTATCAAATCTCCTTGTTTTTTTGGTTTTGATGTTATTATCTGTCAATCAAGGAGATTTATTCTGGATCTCTTTGACAAAGCAAATTTTAAATGAAACTGGTTTTCTGTATTTGCGGCCTTTCTATATATTTATATACTTGATATTGTGTGAGGTTTGTGTTAAGATAATAATGTGTACGCCCATTTCAAAATGGAGGAAAAAGAAACCAAATGCTCAATAATTTGAAATATGTATTCAAAAAATATAATTTCCTTTTACGCCAGCTGGTCTCCCGGGATTTCAAGGTAAAATACAAGCGGAGCGTACTGGGTGTATTGTGGAGCCTTTTATATCCGGTGCTGACCATGGCAGTGATGGCCATCGTCTTTACGAACGTTTTCAAGTTCAGCACACCGGGGGTCAACTACCTGGTCTACCTGATGAGCGGTCTCATCATTTTCAACTACTTCAGCGAAGCCTCCAATCTGGCCATGAGCTCAGTGGTAGCTAACTTCAGCCTTATCAATAAGGTCTATATGCCCAAGTATATCTTCCCCTTGTCGAAATGCATCTTTGTGGGGATCAATTTCCTTTTGACCCTTATTCCTCTTTATGCCATTATCCTCTTGACCGGCACGGGGCTGAATGTTTACCATCTGCTGCTGCCCTACGGATATCTTTGTCTGTTCATGTTTACCCTGGGCTTCGGCCTGATCTTGTCCACTGTTGCAGTCTTTTTGCGGGATATGTTTTATATCTACGGGGTGGTACTGACCCTCTGGACCTACATGACCCCCATTATGTATGACATTGCCATCATCGACCATCCGCTCCTGCAGTCCCTTTTGAAATGCAATCCCCTTTACTGGTTCGTTTATTTCTCCCGCCGTATCATCCTCTACGGGGTGGTACCGGAGCTGAACGCCTGGATCTATTGCATGGTCTTTGGCCTCGGTTTTTTGCTTTTGGGGGTTCTGATCTTTAAGAAGAATCAGGATAAATTCATCTATTATGTTTAATGAGGTAAACACAATGGAACAAAATCAATACATGGTCGAGGTCGAAAATGTCTCCATGCGGTTCAATCTCGGCATTGAAAAGGGCTTTTCCCTCAAACAATGGTTTGTGGATGTGGGCAAAGGCAAGAAACATGAAAAGAAAGAGTTCTGGGCGCTGACCGATCTCACCTTTAAGGTCAAAAAAGGCGAGGTCATCGGCTTTATCGGCAGCAACGGTGCCGGCAAATCCACCCTTTTGAAGGTAGTAGCCGGTGTTATGAAGCCCACCAAGGGCGAGGTCAAAACCTACGGCACCGTATGCCCCATGATCGAACTGGGTGCCGGCTTTGACTATCAGCTGACCGCCCGGGAAAACATCTACCTCAACGGTGCCATCATGGGCTACTCCAAAGAGCTGATCGACCGGAAATTCCAGGAGATCGTGGACTTCTCGGAATTGCAGGAGTTTCTGGATGTGCCGGTGCAGAACTTCTCCTCCGGTATGATCGCCCGTTTGGCCTTTTCGGTGGCCACCATCGTGGATCCCGAGATCCTGATCGTAGACGAGATCCTTTCGGTGGGCGACATGGCCTTCCAGGCCAAGAGCGAGAATAAGATGCTTTCCATGATCGGCGGCGGTACCACCGTTCTTTTCGTCTCCCACTCCATTGAGCAGATCCGCAAAATGTGTGACAAGGTGGTCTGGATCGAACACGGTCATGTGCAAAGAATCGGCGGCAAAGAGATTTGCGACGAATATATTGAGTTTATGAACGGAAAGCAGGGCTGATACCATGAAATTACTGTCTGTAGTAGTACCCGTCTATAATACCGAGCGTTATATAAGGCGCTGCCTGGACTCCCTTTTGGTACCCGAAACGCTGGAGGCCATCGAAGTTCTGGTGGTCAACGACGGCAGCCGCGACACCTCCGCCGCTATCGCCCGGGAATACGAGGCCAAATATCCAGATACCGTCAAGGTGATCGACAAGGAAAACGGCGGGCACGGCTCTACCATCAATAAGGGTCTGGAGCTGGCAACCGGTAAATACTTCCGGATCTTGGACAGCGACGATTGGTTCGATACTCTGGCCTTCATCCGCTACCTGAAAAAACTGGAAAAATGTGATGAGGATATCGTACTGACCCCTTACTATCAAGAATATGTTTATAACGGGATGCAGATCCTTTATGAATATCCCGGCTTTGAGTTTGATAGGACCTATACCTTTGCCGATGTGACCCTGGAAAAGCTGGGCGACTTCTACTTTGTTCTGGCCTCCTCTTCCTATAAGACCGAGATCTTAAGAAGTGCAGGAGTTCAACTGTTTGAAAAGACCTTCTATGTGGATATGCAGTACAACATCATGGCGGTGCGGGATATCAAGACCATCCGATTCTTAGACGATAATATCTACCGCTACTTTATCGGCAGACCCACCCAGAGCATGAGCATCGAGAGCATGATCCGCAATATGCCCCACCATGAGCGGGTGCTGAAATTTTTAGTTGAATACTATGCCGAATATAAAACCCAAGTGGAACCGGAAAAGCGGGTCTACATGGCAAATATGATCAAACTGATGACCAACACCCATTTTCATCTGGTCAGCGACCTTTGGAAAAACCGCTGGCAGGCCTATCGGCTTTCCAAGAACTTTATCAGATATCTGAAAAAGACCGACGCTGAGCTTTATCAGGCGGCCATGGATTACCCCTATATCCGTTTTGGCCAAAAACTGGGGTATCTCAATGTACTGCTTTGCAACAAACTGTATTTGAAAGCGCTGAATTTCGGCGTAAAACTGAAGGGGAGATTAGGACGATGAAAAAAATACTTGTTATCAGTTGGTTTTATCCGCCCATCAACTCTTCAGAGGGGTTGGTCACCTATAAACTGATCAATAATTCCCAATATACCTATGATGTGTTCACCCAGAAGGGCAACACCCTCTGGTCCTACGGCAACAACATGGACTTCAAAAACCATGAGAATGTACATTCCGTTTTTGCCAAATCCGACACGATTGACGGCTGGGTAGAGGAGGCGGTGGAATATTTTTCCGCCCACGCTTCAGAATACGATATCATCATGACACGCTCCATGCCTCAGGAATCCCATATTGCAGGCCGTCGGATCAAGGAAAAATTCCCTCATGTAAAATGGATCGCCGGCTTCGGTGATCCGGTAGATAATAATCCCTATCTGCACATCTCCTGTATGTCTTATGGCATCAACTCCACAAAAAATCTCATCAACCGTAATTTTACCCTGCGGCAGAAGCTCAACCCCAAGCGTGCCTTAAAGAACCTTTATTGGAACCTGCGCAACCGACGGGCCATCAAGGAGCGCAACACCCTGAAAAAGATCGAGTTTTCCACCTTCAAGCTGGCAGATAAGATCATTCTCAACAATGAATCCCAAAAGAAATTCATGCTGCGGGGAAAAGAGCAGTTTGAAAACAAGGTGTTGGTGATCCCTCACAGCTTTGACGAGACCTTCTATGATAAGAAGATACCGAAGAAGCATGAAAAAATGAGGTTTGTCTTTGTGGGCCACTTGGATGAGATCCGCAATGTCAATCCCCTGTTGAAGGCTCTGGCCGCCCTCAAGGAGGAGCTCCCCGACCTGGCCGAAAAGGCTGAATTTTTCTTCTACGGAGATATGGGCCCTACCGACAAACTGACCATCATTGATCATGAGCTATTTGACATGGTCAAGCTGAAAAAGCCGGTCTCCTATACCGAAAGCCTTGCCATCATGCAGGATGCCGACTGGCTGATCCATGCCGACGGAAATGTCCAGCAAGCGGTCGACGAAAACATCTTCTTTGCCGCCAAGATCGCCGACTATTTCGGCTCCGGCACCCCCATCCTTGCCGTTTCCATGCAGGAGGGTGCGATCATCCATATCTTAAGAGGCTCCAACTCCCTGGTGCTTTCCTACAGTGCCGAGGAAATCAAGAACTATCTCTATCTGATTCTGGAGCAGGGCTACACCCTGGTTCCCAACAAAGACTTCATTGCCGCCTTTGAATCCAAGCGTGCGGCAGCGGAATTTGATAAGTGTATCCCCGAATTGTTAAAATAAGGAGTATCAAATGCAGGTCAAACATCTGATCATCGGCGCCGGCATCTCCGGCCTTACCTTTGCAAACTACTGCGACGATTATCTGATTCTCGAAAAAGAGCCGGAGGTGGGCGGTTACTGCCGCACCATCAAGCAAAACGGCTTCGTTTGGGACTATGCAGGCCATTTTTTCCACTTCAAAACCCGGGAATTTAAAGAGCGGTTTGTGGACGAGGTGCCGGCAGAGGATATCATCGTACAGGAAAAATGCACCAAGATCTACTATAAAGGCGAGCTGATCGACTATCCGTTCCAAACCAATATCCATCAACTGCCGAAAGAAGAGTTTATTGACTGCTTGTATGACCTGTTCAACAAGACGGAAAAAGAGGAATACGATCATTTCCTGGATATGCTCTACGGCAAATTCGGCAAGAGCATTACCGAAAAGTTTTTAAAGCCCTATAACGAAAAGCTTTATGCCACCGACCTGACTGCCCTGGACAAAAATGCCATGGGCCGCTTCTTCCCCTATGCGGATAAAGAAGCGATCATCAACAATATGAAGGCATCCAGGGACACCTCCTATAACAACAGTTTCCTCTATCCCAAGGACGGTGCCGATACCTTTATTAAGATCCTGGCGAGCAAACTGGATCCTGCACGGATCCTTTTAAACGACGGCCTTGCCTCTCTGGATCTTGAAAATCGCGTCGCGGTGACCGAAAGCGGCAAGAAGATCCGCTTTGAAAAGCTGATCAATACCATGCCGCTTAATCTGCTGTTGCCCATGATCGGGGAGGAGACCTTGGCCGAAGAGCTTTCCTACAATCAAGTATTGGTCTTTAATCTGGGCTTTAACAAAAAATCCCCGCTCACCGAGGAGCATTGGCTGTATATTCCCGATAAGACCTGCAATTATTATCGCATCGGCTTCTATGACAATATCTTAAGCCAGGATCGTTTAAGTATGTATATCGAGATCGGCTATCCCAGAAATGCAACGATCACCCAAGAGGAGATCGACCGCCAACTGCAGCGGACTCTGGAAAATCTGCAAAAGCAGGGTGTTACCGACGCCGAGACCAAGCTGACCGACTATGTCTCCATCGTAATGAATCCCGCTTATGTCCACATCAACGGAAATACCGACCGTAAGATCAAAAATCTCTTCGCCGACCTTGCCGCCCAAGGCATCTACTCCATCGGCCGCTACGGCGGCTGGACCTATTGCTCCATGGAGGACTGCATGCTGGAGGCAAGAGATCTGGCAAAATCTATTTCCTGATCGGAGAAAACCATGAACGAGAAACTTTCCAAGCTGGTCAATGTCTATAAAAAATACGGCTTTATCACCTTCTGGAAGAAGCTCTATGCCTATGCCAAGGCGAATTATCTGGACAAATGGAGTTTTGCTGTCTTTGCCAATCCCCAAGCCTACCGCAGAAAGCTCCACCGGATCTTAGACGATCCCCGGATCAATCGCATCGTCCTCTGGCGGAGCAGCTTCGGTTATCATGTGCCCCTCTTCCAGCGGCCCCAGCATATTGCCAATAATCTGGCCAAAAACCGCTGCCTGGTGCTTTATGAAGTAACCTCCATGACCGACCAGATCAAAACCATCCGCAAGCACGGTGATAATCTTTATCTCATCAACTATAATAATGTGTTGCTCAACAAGATCCTGATGGAGGAGCTGGCGGAGATCGACAAACCCAAGTATATCCAGCTCTATTCCACCGACTGGAAGCTTTCGGTTGAGGACATTCAAAATTATATCAACAGCGGCTTCGGCTTTATCTATGAATACATCGACGACATTTCTCCTGAGCTGGCCGGCACCAAGGAGGTGCCCCAGAATATTCTGGATAAATACGATTACATCATGAAAAACGATGAGGTCTATGTGGCGGTCACCGCCGACCTGCTTTATGAAGATGTGGTGCGCCATCGGGGCACCAAGAACCTGGTGGTCTCCTCCAACGGCGTGGACTACAGCTTTTATCAGACCTATGACGAGAAGTATGTCTTTGAACCGGAATTTGAAAAGGTATTGAAGGCCGGGAAGCCCATCATCGGTTACTACGGCGCCCTGGCCAAGTGGTTTGACTACGAGCTTCTGAAAAAGATCGCAGCGACCGATCAGTATTCTGTTGTCCTCTTCGGAATCAAATACGATGAATCCTTTGATGAAAACCTGACCGGCGAAGAAAAAAACATCTATTTTTTCGGCCCCCGGGATTATGCCGTACTGAAAAACTATGCCCGCAAATGTGATGTTCTGACCATCCCCTTTAAGATCAACAACATTACCCGGGCCACCAATCCGGTGAAGATCTTTGAATATATGGCGCTGAAAAAGCCCATCGTGACCACCGATATGAACGAGTGCCGCAAATATAAGAGTGTTTTGATCGGCACTTGCCACGATGATTTTATTAAAAAACTGGATGAGGCGCTCTCCAAAGCCAAGGATCCCGAATATCTTTCTCTCCTGGATCAGGAGGCGCAGGACAATGATTGGTCCATGAAGGCAAAAGCCATCATCGACCTGATCGCAAAGGATGAAAAATGAAACTGACTTTTGAAGAGATCAAGGCTTGCACCCTCGGCGCCGAGCAGGTGCTCTATGCATACGGTCCTTTTCTTCAGGTAGCAGAGGACTTAGCCGCCATCTGCAAGAAGCTGCCCCGCACCACCCTGATTCGCGGGATATGATCTTGTACCCCATGATCTCGTGTATTTTGCAGACCTGCGTCTGCATCCCGACGACGAGGGCTTTGCCCATTATTTTGAAAATTTGAGGAAACAACTTCATGTTTAATGCTGAAAAAGTAAAAAATCAATGTATCGAGTGGATCCGCCGGTTTTTCGAAGAAAACGGCCCCGGCTGCAACGCGGTAGTGGGTGTTTCCGGCGGAAAAGACAGTTCTATCGCCGCCGCCCTTTGCGTGGAGGCCTTGGGCAAAGAGCGAGTCATCGGCGTGCTGATGCCCTGCGGAGAACAGCATGATATCGATATGGCCTATCTGTTGGTCAACCATTTGGGCA
>JAFUNM010000025.1 GCA_017482195.1 Clostridia bacterium | reverse complement strand
GGACTTCCCTTCGGGTGCTTTTTTCTGGTTCTTCATCAAATCTTAAAGGGTTTCCCTGTTTCATCTTAAATAGATCCATGCTATAATGGTTTCAAATAGGAGGTTTGGCTATGAATAACATTCTGATCTGTGACGATGAAAAAGACATTGTCAATGCCTTAAAAATATATCTTTCCGATCCGGATTATACCCTGTTTGAAGCCTATAATGGTATGGAGGCGCTCAAGGTGATGGAAGAGCAAACGATCCATTTGGTATTAATGGATATCATGATGCCCCAAATGGATGGTATTTCCGCCTTGGCGAAGATCCGGGAAAGCAGCAATGTTCCCATTATCCTGCTGACCGCCAAAAGCGAGGATGCCGATAAGATCTTAGGATTAAATGTGGGCGCCGATGATTACATCACAAAGCCCTTTAATCCCTTAGAGGTCTCTGCCCGTGTTCATTCTCAGTTGCGGCGGTATTTCAAGTTGGGCAGTGGCGTGGAGAAAACGCAGGTGTATACCGTCGGTGGCCTGGAACTCAATGATGAGACCAAAACCGTCTTGGTGGATGGAGAAGAGGTTTCCATTACTCCCAAGGAGTATGATATTTTAAAGCTGCTGATGGCAAATCCCGATAAGGTTTTCGCTCCTAAGGAGATCTACAGTCTCATCTGGAAAGAAAAGCCCTTCGGCTCCGATAATACCGTGGCGGTCCATATTCGCCATCTTCGCGAAAAGATCGAGATCGACCCTTCTGATCCCCGCTACATAAAGGTCATCTTCGGTCAGGGCTATAAAATGGAGAAAGGAAGAATGTGATGAAAAAATTTATCCGTACCATGGCAGGGAAATCTCTCATATTCGTGGGCTGCATCTTATTCCTTGTGGTGGCGGCCGTTTCGGCGTTTGGCGCGGTCTGGATGGTCAATTATGAGTATTATACCCGCACGGAGCAGCAGACCTTTGAGTGGCTCATGGAAGATGAACTGCGCTATGAGGGTTATGAAATTTTAAGAGAGTGCCTGAACGATAACGGTGTTCTTCCCGATGAAGCCAATCTACTGTATGAGGTATATACCGATGAGGGGGATCTGCTCCTGCGGTCCGATATAACAGAAAACGTTAAGGCAGAGCCCAATATCTATTCCTATCGCTATGGAACCCTTTGGAATGGCGACCGCATGACCGATGTGTATTACCATGATGAATGGGATGCGACCGATGAGATCGCTACTTACTATACTATTCAGTTTTCCTTTAAGGCAGGCTTCCCCGAAAATGATCGCTATGGCTTTCTCTATCACTTTAATCATATCATCTATGGTTTTCGCTATTGGATTTTCGTGGTTTTATTGGTCTCTCTTGCTCTGTCACTGACCTGCTTTATTACCCTGATGTGCGTCTCCGCCCGCCGTCCCGATACCGAGGGACTGGTTCCCGGTCCCCTCAACCGCGTTCCTTTTGATGTGTTGCTGGCGGCAACGGTATTATTCGGCGTTTTCTTGATCTACCTCGGCGATTTGCTCTTCTATGAAGATTATGCAGTTCTGTTTATGGTCATCGTCGGCGGATTTGCTTATGCCAATATCCTTTTGGGTCTTTGTATGAGCATTGCTGCGCGTGTAAAGCAAAAGATCCTTGTAAAAAATACCGTTATTTACCGGATGTTTTGTTTGATCGGCAGAATCTTTCGCGGTATTGCTGCGCTGCTTTTGCAGATCCCTCTGGTCTGGCGCACCGCCTTAATTCTCGGAGTTTTGGCATTCTTTGAATTTTTAGTATTGCTCATCTATCATTGGTCTCCTGAAACATTGATGCTCTATTGGCTGCTGGAAAAGTTTTTGCTGGTTCCCGCGGTGCTGTATATTGCGGTTACCCTCCGTCGACTCCAAAAGGGTGGCGATGCCCTGGCCAATGGGGATCTCCGTCACTATACCGAAACCCAAGGGATGTTTTGGGATTTCAAGCGTCACGGTGAAAACCTCAATAGCATCGCTGAAGGAATGGCCATTGCTGTAGAAGAACAGATGAAGAGCGAGCGGATGAAAACCGAGCTAATTACGAATGTGTCCCACGATATCAAAACCCCGCTGACTTCTATTATTAACTATGCAACACTCATCAGCAATGAGTCCTGCGAGAATGAACATATTACAGAATATTCCGCGGTGCTGGTTCGTCAATCGGAGCGGCTTAAGCGTTTGATTGAGGATCTGGTGGAAGCCTCCAAGGCCTCCTCCGGTAATTTAGAGGTGGATATCACTGCTTGCGATGCTTCGGTGTTCCTCACCCAAGCCGGCGGTGAATATGCCGAAAAATTGGAGAGCAGCGGCTTGACGCTCATTACCAAGCAACCGGAGACGCCGGTGCAGATTCTGGCGGATGGCCGCCGTATGTGGCGGATCTTCGATAATTTGATGAATAATATCTGTAAGTATGCCCAAAGCGGCACCCGCGTTTATCTCACTCTTGAAACGGTTGGCGGTAATGCCGTTATCACCTTTAAGAATACTTCCCGCGACGCTCTTGATATTTCCGAGGAGGAGTTGATGGAACGGTTTGTTCGAGGCGATGCCTCCCGTAATACCGAAGGCAACGGCTTGGGCCTTTCTATTGCTAAAAGTCTTGCGGAGCTGCAAGGCGGCAGTTTAAAATTGGAGATCGACGGTGATCTTTTCAAAGCTATTCTTACTTTTTCGATAATATAACAAAGAAAACCTTCCCACGGGAAGGTTTTCTTTGTTTATCCGTAAATTCTGTTTTTGAGAGCCTCAAACTCTTCCTTGGTAGCGCCGTTATACACATCCCGGGTCTCGGGGCAGATGTGAATGGAGGGATCAAAGCCGGGGCGCAATCCTCTTGCCAAATAGTGATTTGCTAATTGACCGGTATGGTCGGTGCCGCCGGAGAGATAGAGTCCGTTTTCCTTGGCGAAGCGGAAGGCCTCGGTGGCGTCGTAGGAATTCAGATCGGGATGATCGTATTCTACGCAGTTGAGACCGAATCCTACCAGAGTAGAAAGATGCTGGGTGATATTATGGGGGTGGGCAAGGCTGGCGACGCCGCCTGCGTTGCGGATGGCTTTGATTAGTTGCTCAACCGTAAAGTCACAGCGAGGCGCTTTGTTAACGATCTTATGATCGCCGAATGCCTTTGCCGAAGAGTACTCCCAATAATCTGCCTGGGTATAGCCCATTTTTTTGATGAGAGCCAAAAACATATGCTCGTTATTGATCCAGGCACCTTCGGGCACTTCGTCCAAAACATCCTGCCAGGTCACATTCTGATAGATGCCCAATTCTACGCCTAGATCAAACTTCGCTTTGACCTTGTGGTAGGAATAATAATGCTTCTGACGGATGTATTCGGCGATCTCCGGAGCGGTGGGATCGAAATCGTAAGCCACAATATGAAAGCTGGCGCCTAAATCATTGTCCCGTACCGCGGCTTCCATACCCTGGATGCACTCCAGCCCAGTTTCAGCTGCCGCCTTTTTCAGATCCTCAAAGCCTGCAACCGTTTCATGATCAGTCAGGGCAATGGCGCCGTAGCCCATTTCCTTTGCCTTTTGGCAAAGCTCCAGCGGAGTTTGTACACCGTCGGAATAAGTAGAATGTAAATGTAAGTTTGCGTATTTCATTAAAGCACCCCCTGTTTGCTTCCATTATAAAGCGGAAAGCTTTATAAATCAATCCCAAAAAGAAAAACACCCTTAAAAAGGGTGCTTTTCTTTTTGGTTGGGATAGCTGGACTCGAACCAGCGGAATGACGGAGTCAAAGTCCGTTGCCTTACCGACTTGGCTATATCCCAATGGGGTTAAGAAAAGCCCTTGTCTTTCGACAAGGGCTTTTTGGGGTGGATGGTGGGATTCGAACCCACGACCTCCAGAGCCACAATCTGGCGCTCTAACCAGCTGAACTACAACCACCACATCCAGTTGCCCCGGCAACGAATAGGATTATATCTTATTTTGAATTTATTGTCAAGATATAATTCAACTTTTTTCATTTTATATCTATTTCTATCATATTTATGAATGATTTGAAAATATTTCAAAAAATGCTTGCAATTCCCAAAAAGTGTGCTACACTATATTTAGCACTCGAAATGATAGAGTGCTAAGTTTCGACATGGAGGTATAGATGAAATGAAATTAAAGCCTTTATTTGATCAAGTAGTTATTAAAATGGAAGAAGCGGAGGAAACCACCAAGAGCGGTATTATTCTTACTGCTTCTGCTCAGGAAAAGCCTCAGATTGCCGAGGTGCTGGCAGTAGGCCCCGGCGGCTATGTAGATGGGGAAAAGGTGGAGATGGTTGTAAAAGTCGGTGACCGTGTTGTTTTGAGAAAATACGGTACTACCGAAATCAAGATCGATGGGGAAGAATTTCTCATCGCCCGTCAGAGTGATATTTTGGCTCTGGTTGAAGAATAAGGAGTGTTGAGTTATGGCAAAGCAAATTCAGTATGGCGAAGAAGCCAGAAAATCCCTGCAGAGAGGTGTCGATAAATTAGCCGATACCGTGAAGATCACCCTGGGTCCCAAGGGGCGTAATGTGGTGTTGGATCAGAAATACGGCAGTCCTCTGATCACCAACGATGGGGTCACCATCGCCAAAGATATTGAGCTGGACGATCCTTTTGAGAATATGGGCGCTCAGCTGGTGAAGGAGGTTTCCACCAAGACCAATGATATCGCCGGCGACGGTACCACCACCGCCACCCTTCTGGCGCAAGCGATCATCCGCGAGGGCATGAAGAATGTGGCAGCCGGTGCGAATCCCATGGTCGTTCGCAAGGGCATCCAAAAGGCTGTAGACTGTGTAGTCGATACCATTCACAGTAATTCCCAGAAGGTCACCGGCAGTGAGGATATTGCAAGAGTTGCCACTGTTTCCTCTGCCGATGAAAATGTCGGCCAGCTGATCGCGGAGGCTATGGAAAAGGTTTCCACCAACGGTGTGATTACCGTTGAGAAATCCAAGACTGCAGAGACCAGCTGCGATGTAGTCGAGGGTATGCAGTTTGACCGTGGCTATATCTCTCCCTATATGGTGACCGATACCGAAAAAATGGAGGCTGTAATCGACGATGCCTTCCTGCTGATCACCGATAAGAAGATCGGCAATATTCAGGAGATCCTGCCTGTATTGGAGCAGATCGTTCAGGCCGGCAAAAAGCTGGTCATTATTGCCGAAGACATCGAGGGTGAAGCGCTTGCTACGCTGATCGTCAATAAGATTCGCGGCACCTTCTCCTGCGTTGCTGTCAAAGCCCCCGGCTTTGGCGATAACCGTAAGGAAATGCTACAGGATATTGCGATCCTGACCGGCGGTCAGGTCATCAGCGACGAGCTGGGTCTGGAACTCAAGACCGCAACTATTGATATGCTGGGTCGCGCTGCTCAGATCGTGGTGCAGAAAGAAAAGACTGTTATTGTTGGCGGTGCAGGCGAGAAGAACGACATCAATGCCCGTATCGATCAGATTCAAAGTCAGATCGCTGTTACCACTTCCTCCTATGATCGGGAGAAACTGGAAGAGCGCCTTGCAAAACTCTCCGGCGGTGTGGCTGTGATTAAAGTCGGTGCCGCCACCGAAACTGAAATGAACGAAAAGAAACTCCGTGTAGACGATGCTCTGGCTGCCACGAAGGCCGCTGTGGAGGAAGGGATCGTTGCCGGCGGTGGTACGGCTTATATTAAGGCCATCGATGCCGCAGGCAAACTGCTGGAGGAGACTGACGGCGATGAACGTACCGGCGTACAGATCATCTTGAAGGCTCTGGAAGAGCCTGTTCGCCAGATCGCCGCAAACTGCGGACTTGAAGGCTCTGTTATTTTGGAGAATATCCGTAAGAATGCCGATGTCAACTACGGCTTTGATGCCTTCAAAGAAGAGTACTGCGATATGATCAAAGCCGGTATCGTAGACCCCGCTAAGGTCACCCGCAGCGCTCTGCAGAATGCTGCCAGCGTTGCTGCTATGGTGCTGACCACCGAAAGTCTGGTCGCTGAGATCAAAGACCCCGCAGCGGAAGCTGCTGCCAACGCTGCCATGAACCAAATGGGCGGCGGTATGTATTAAGATCATTAAAAAAAGAGCAGCCTTGTGCTGCTCTTTTTTGCATATTTTTTCATTCTTTCCCATATATAAAATTAGATAAATGGGAGGGAACTGAAATGAAAAAGTTTTTGATCGTATTAAGTATCTGTGCTTTGTGTCTTACCGGCTGTCAAAAGACTGAGCAACCCCAATCTGCGCCTCAAACTTATGATACTGCCGGTGAAAAAACGGTGGTTTTTCATGGGGATGTTACCTTTCCCCTTTCCTTTACATTAGATGGTCAGCAGCAGATCCAAAACGGAACCTATTGGTTCTATGAGCTGGAGAATGCCTATGGCCGCACCTGGGAGGATCCTTTTTATACTTATAGTATCAAGGATCTGGAGCTTTCCGGCAGCCGTTCCTATACCAAACTGGGTAAAAAGAATTGCTACGCCACCAACGGCGATTGGCCCCTCTTTTTGAACCCGGTGCATACCGAATACACCGCCTCAAATCAGGATCAGGCTGATGCGGCACTGATTGCGATGGCTCAGCAGCAGCTTACCGCCAATCAGATGGATGGGCAGACTGTCCTCATTGCCGATATCTGGAACTTTTATTTGTACGGTGACGGAGAGCAGGAGGTTCTCTTCAATGCCTGTAAATGCATTACTGCCAAAGAAGGGG
>JAFUNM010000024.1 GCA_017482195.1 Clostridia bacterium | reverse complement strand
TTTGATGAAATGAAAACCGTGCCGCTTTAAGCGGCACGGTTTTATTTATATAAGAAAGAAAAAATTTTTTAAAAAAGTGTTGACAAAAGGGAAGAAGCGTGTTATTATGATAACACTTTAGCGAAGTAAAGCAATAAAATTTGGAGGATAAACCTATGAAAATGATGAAAAGAGTGCTGGCCCTTTTGGCCATTGCTGTTATGTTGGTTACCCTGTGTGCCTGCGGCGGTGATAAGACCGATTCCGAGTATGTAAAGGATAAGGGCACCCTGGTGGTTGGTATTACTGATTTTGCTCCGATGGATTATCAGGATGCCAACGGCGAGTGGATCGGCTTTGATGCAGATCTTGCCAAAGCCTTTGCCGAGTCTTTGGGTGTGGATGCGGAATTCTCTCTCATCACCTGGGGTCAGAAACATAATGAGCTGGAATCCAAGACCATCGACGTGGTTTGGAACGGTATGACCATTACCGATGATGTGAAGGCGCTGATGGATGTATCCAATGCCTACTGCAAGAACGCTCAGGTCGTTGTGATGACCAAAGAGAATGCTGCCAAGTATACCACCGTTGAGAGCATGAAGGATCTGCGCTTTGCAGTTGAAGATGGCTCTGCCGGTGAAGAAATGGCAGAGGCAAACAGCTTTGCCACCGTTCCTGTTGAGGATCAGGCAAAGACTCTGATGGAAGTCAAGTCCGGCACCAGCGATGCCGCTATCATCGATATGCTGATGGCAGGCGCTATGATCGGGGAAGGCACCGATTATGCCGATCTGGTCTATACCCTGGAACTGAACAGCGAGGAATACGGTGTTGGTTTCCGCAAGGGCTCCGACCTGGTGGAGAAGCTCAATGAGTTCTTTGTTACCGCCTATGCCGACGGTACCATCGCCGAACTGGCCAATACCTATAAGATCGCCGATAACGTGATCGAGCAGAAATAATTCGATTTTAAAATTTACCTTGAGCAGAGAGGTGCCTTTGTACCTCTCTGCTTTTAGGCTGTATAAAGAGGAACATTATGCAACAGTTTTTGGAACAACTTCCCATTGTCGTCGACGCGCTGAACGATGGATTTTTGCAGACCTTAAAGCTTTTTGCAGTCACCTTGATGGGTGCCCTGCCTTTAGGTCTTCTGATTTCCTTTTGCTCCATGAGTAAATTCTTGCCGCTGAAATATCTGACTAAAACCGTCATCTGGATCGTGCGGGGCAGCCCGCTGATGCTTCAGCTGATGATCATTTTCTACGGTCCCGGTCTTTTATTTGATTTTAATCCCTGGGGCGGCGGCGAGAACGGGCGTTTCATTGCCTCGGCGGTGGCGTTTATTTTGAATTATGCCTGCTATTTCTCTGAGATCTACCGCAGCGGTATCGAAGGGGTGCCTAAGGGACAGCAGGAGGCCGGTCAGGTACTGGGTATGACTAAATCCCAGATCTTTTTCAAGGTTACGCTTTTGCAGATGGTCAAGCGGATCGTACCGCCCATGTCCAATGAGATCATTACCTTGGTAAAAGATACCTCTTTGGCAAGAATTATCTCCCTGCAGGAGGTTATCTGGGCAGGCGAGGCGTTTATGAAGGGTTCCCGCGGACTTTCCGGTTTGGTATGGCCTTTATTCTTCACCGCGATCTATTATCTGCTCTTCAACGGCGTGCTCACCATTCTTTTGGGCAAGCTGGAGAAAAAACTCAGTTATTTCCAGGCATAAGGGGGGACGAAAATGGCATTTTTAGAAATTCAAAATCTTGTGAAACATTTTGGCTCCACCCATGTATTGGAGGATATTTCCTTTACTCTGGAAAAGGGACAGGTGCTGGCGATTATCGGCTCTTCCGGCAGCGGGAAGACGACCCTGCTGCGCTGTATTAACTTTTTGGAGACGCCCAATTACGGAAAGATGCGTTTAAACGGGGAGACCCTCTTTGACGCAGAGGATCAAGCGACTTTAAAGGAAGATGAGATCCGCAAAAAGCGGTTGCATTTCGGCTTGGTATTTCAGTCCTTCAATCTCTTTCCTCAATATACGGCACTGAAAAATGTGATGTTGGCAAAGGAGCTTCTGGCTAAGGAGCGCCCTGATTATAAAGCGAATAAAAAAGCAATCCATCAGGAAATCGAGGAACAAGCCAAGGGTCTGTTAGTCCGGATGGGTCTTGAAGACCGGATGATGAACTATCCTCAACAGCTTTCCGGCGGTCAGCAGCAGCGTGTTTCCATCGCAAGGGCTTTGGCCATGGAGCCGGACATTCTTTGCTTTGATGAACCGACCTCGGCGTTGGATCCTGAACTGACCGGCGAGGTATTGAAGGTCATCCGTGGCTTGAAGAATTCCGACAGTACCATGATCGTGGTCACCCATGAAATGGAGTTTGCTAAACATGTGGCCGATAAGGTCATTTTTATGGCGGACGGTGTAATCGAAGAATGGGGTACTCCGGAGGAAGTCTTTGAGCATCCTCAAAGCCCCAAGACACAAGCATTCCTGAATAAAGAGAATTTTTAATGGATAAAATCAACTTGCGAAAAATGATGAAAGAGCGGCGTGCCGCTCTTTCTTTATATGAGCGGAGAATGGAGGAAAAAGAGACCTTGAAAAGGCTTTTTGCGCTTCCTGCCTTTCAAATGGCACCTACTGTTTTTCTCTATGCGGCATACGGCAGCGAATTTCCCACCCAAGCCATTGAAGATGCCGCCAAAGGGTTGGGAAAGCGGGTGGCATATCCAAAGGTTTGCGGTGTAAATTTACACTTCTATGTAGACGGAACGCTGGCTCCCGGATATCGGGGTATTCCTGAACCTCAAGGCGGGGAAAAGGCCGTTCCTACTGCCAAGGACTTTCTTTTGGTGCCGGGCTTGGCCTTCACCAAAGAGGGGTATCGCCTTGGCTACGGCGGCGGTTTTTATGATCGGTATATAGCCGCCCTTAAGGAGCGTCCCTATTGTTGCGGGATCGGTTATTCCTGCCAAGGAACGGACGCCTTGCTCGTCGAGGAACATGATCAAAAATTAGATGATTATGTCGGTATTGTGAATTTTCCTTAAACGATTTTATCAACATCTTGCCTTTCATTAAAAAGAGGACTATAATTTGGGTGCGATAAGGAGTGTTAAAAAATGCTGCGTTTAGAAAATATTGTAAAAACTTATGTGATGGGTGATGCCACCGTAGAGGCACTCAAGGGTGTTTCCATGCGTTTTCGCAAAAGCGAATTCGTATCGATCCTGGGCCCCTCCGGCTGCGGAAAGACCACCCTGTTGAACCTGATCGGCGGCTTGGATAGCTATACCGAGGGAGACCTGGTTATCAGCGGCCGTTCCACCAAGGAATTCCGCGACGGTGATTGGGATGCCTACCGCAACCATTCGGTGGGCTTTGTGTTCCAAAGCTATAATCTGATCCCCCATCAGTCGGTACTGGCCAATGTGGAGCTTGCACTAACCCTTTCCGGTGTTTCCAAAGCCGAGCGCCGTAAGCGTGCCATCGATGCTCTTACCCGCGTGGGACTTGGGGATCAGATCCATAAGCGCCCCAACCAGATGTCCGGCGGTCAGATGCAGCGGGTGGCCATTGCCCGCGCTTTGGTCAATGATCCCGAGATCATTCTGGCGGATGAACCCACCGGTGCTTTGGACAGCGAGACCAGCGTCCAGATCATGGAGATCCTGTAAGAGATCTCTGCCGATAAGCTGATCATTATGGTGACCCATAATCCCGACCTTGCCGAGGAGTATTCCTCCCGCATTATCCGCCTTTTGGACGGTCAGGTGGTCAGCGATACCGATCCTTATGAGCCGGAGGCAATTGCCGCCCGTACCGAAAAGACGGAAAAGAAACCCTCCATGAGCTTCTGGACGGCCCTTTCCCTTTCCTTTAATAACCTGATGACCAAAAAGGGCAGAACCTTCATGACCTGCTTTGCAGGCTCCATCGGCATCATCGGGATTGCTTTGATCCTTTCGGTGTCTCAGGGCGTGCAGAGTTACATTGATATGGTGCAGGAGGATACCCTTTCCTCCTATCCCATCACTATCGAGGCGGAGACGGTGGATCTTTCCTCGGTGCTGCAGAATGTCATGAACACCGATCCCGGAGAGCTGACCCATGAGACCGATAAGGTCTACTCCAGCTCGGCGATGTATGAAATGATGAACGCCCTCACCGGTGCGGAAACAGAAACCAATGACCTGAAGGCCTTTAAGGAATTCCTGGAGAGTGAGGACAGCGGTCTGGATCCGTATCTCAGCGCCGTGCAGTATTCCTATGACCTGCAGTTTGATATCTATACAAAGGATGAAACTGAGGCGATCGTGAAATCCGATGTTATGGAACTGATGGAAAGCATGGTAGGCGGCAATATGAACAGCGCTGTTACCGGAAGCAATATGATGCAAAACTATTCCCAGTCCTTCAATATCTGGGAGGAAATGCTGGAGGGGGAAAACGGTGAACTGATCAACCCTCTTTTAAAAGATCAATATGACCTGATCTACGGTCATTGGCCCGAGAATCATAATGAACTGGTGCTGATCCTCAATCAAAATAATGAAGTCAGCGATATCTGTCTGTATGCCTTAGGCCTTGAGACTGAGGAGTATATGACCTCTGTCATGGAGGCCTATCTGACGGGCACTGAGATCGATACCACCCAAAAGAGCTGGACCTATGAGGAGATCTGTGCGCGTACCTTCAAGCTGATCCTGGATGCCGATCATTATCAGTATGACACAGAGACCGGTACCGTGACCGATATTTCCGAAAGCGAGACCGGCATGAAGTATCTCTATGATAACGGCATTGAGCTGAAGATCGCCGGCATCCTGCGGCCCAATGAGGATGCTGCCGCCTCTATGATGAGCGGCTCTATCGGCTATACCGCCGCCCTTACCCGCTATGCGGAGGAGGAGACCGCCAACCGTGAGATCGTGAAAGCCCAGCTGGCCGACGAAAAGACGGATATCTTCAACGGTCTGCCCTTCGCCACCGGCGATGAGGTGGAACCCACCAATGCCGAGAAGGCTGAGGCCATCAAGAACCATATCGCAGGCCTTGATGCTGCCGGAAAAGCGGAACTTTATACCTCTATTATGACTACCCCCTCTCAGGAGTATCTGGATACCACGATTGACGGAATGCTGGCCGGTATGGATCGTGCCGCCATCGAGGCACAGGTCAAGCAGGCTGCTGCCGAGTCCTCTAATATGGATGCGGCTACCATCGAGGAATATATTTCTTCTATGGACGATGAGACGCTCTTCGCTTATATTCGCGAGGAGCTGGAAAAGCAGATCACGGCCCAGTATGCCGAAGCCACCGGCAAGCAGCTTTCCGCGCTGCCCACCGCCGCTTTGGCGGGGGCTCTCGATCAGGCGTTGCCCGGCTATACCGAGGCTCAGTTGACCGAATACTATGATCTGTATATGCCCGCCACCCTTTCTGAGAGCACCCTGAAAGAGAACCTTAAGACCTTAGGCTATGTGGATATCGACAGCCCCTCCACCATCAATCTCTTTGCCGCCACCTTCGAGGATAAAGATCGGATCGCCGATGTGATCGAGCAGTATAATGAGGGCAAGGATGAGGAGCAGCAGATCACCTATACCGATTATGTGGCGTTGCTGATGTCCTCGGTCACCACCATCATCAATGCGATCTCCTATGTGCTGATCGCCTTTGTGGCCATCTCTTTGGTGGTATCCTCTATTATGATTGGGATCATTACCTATATTTCCGTGCTGGAGCGTACCAAGGAGATCGGTATTCTGCGTGCCATCGGTGCATCCAAAAAGGATGTCTCCCGGGTCTTCAATGCCGAGACCCTGTTGGTGGGCTTTACCGCCGGCGCGTTGGGGATTTTAGTGACCCTGGGATTAAATATGATCATCAATATTATTCTCCATGCGGTGACCGGAATTCCTACCCTGAATGCAGTACTGCCCTGGCAGGGCGGTGTGATCCTGGTGATCATCAGTGTATTGCTGACCGTTATTGCAGGTTTGGTTCCCTCCAGAGTGGCCGCCAAGAAAGATCCGGTGGTTGCTCTCCGAACCGAGTAAAGTGCAGACCAAAAAAGAGGTACATTTGTACCTCTTTTTTTAGTCCTTTTTGAGCGGACGAAGGCATTTTATTTTATTAGTGTTTCTACGGTCATCTTTCCGCCCAATTGAAAAGCGTATTTGAAAAGCTCAAATTCTGTGAAATCGGATAGCTCGGTAACACTGTCTTTATATTTTTCAAAAATTTCGATCTGCTGTTCGTTTAGGGATTCGCAAAGCCGCTCATGGTTTTTTTCGATCAATCGAAGTAGTTTTCTGCTCTCTTGATCATATTCTACTCTTCGTTCCTGCGGATTCATCCGCCCTTGCCATAATTCATATAAGATACTTTCCATGATGATCACCTCAAAGTTATTTTACATGAAAAAAATGAAAAGTGTTGAATTTCGCACAGAATTGTGTTTTAAAAATTTAAGACTGTTCATAATGGATGCAGATTTCGTTGGGGTGATCCGAAGGTGTACTTCTGGGATTCCCGCGAAACCGTGTGTTTTTGTGGGGAAAAGGAAAAAGCAAGAGCAATAGCGGATAAATGGAGCGGTTGCTCTGCTTTTGACGTATGCCGAACGGTCGCAACGAGGGAAAGACATAAAAGAAGACCCCGATTTTATCGGGGCCTTTCCTTATTTTTGTCGGTCTGCGCCATTTTCAACGGTCTTAGAAATCAAAAACCGCCTTGCCATCTTCCAATTTTAGAGATGCATCGAATTTATTTCCTTTTTTAGAAATAAACCCGGTGAGTTTTCTTGTTTTTCCGTTTTGGAGCAGCTCTCTTGCGGCGGAGATGGGGACGGTGCGGCCGCAGACGGTGCTGTAGATGCGGAATTTGCAGCCCTCTTTATAGGAGAGGCAGCCATAGCCGTAACGCCCCTTGACGACCCGCCCGCCGCATAAGGGGCAGGTGCCCACCTCATCCCCGTAGAGGCCGGTGTCCGTATCGGACTCGGGGGTCTGGGGCGCCGGATGAAAGACCTCGTTGATCTCCGCCTTTGCCAGGGCCACGCTGTCGGCAATGGGCATTTCGCCCCGGTAGACCTTTTTCAGCGCCTGACCCAGCTGGCTGGTCTTATATTTATCCATAGAGATGCCCATGCGGGTCAGCTCCTCGATGAGATAGGCACCGCCGGGCAGCAGGTAATAGGTGTCCTTTTTGAGGGCGATATATTGGCTCTTGATGGCGTTACCGATAATGCCGGTGCGGGTGGCTTCGGTGCCCAGCTCCAAGCCTTCAAACATAGCACGGTATTCCTCCCGGTCGTCGGTCTCATCGGCCGCCGCCTTATCTTCACGGAAAGGATTTTTCAGGTAGTTATTTAAGGTCTCGATGGTGTAGTGGCGGGGAGGAGAGGTCTCTTTCTCCTTGGGGGCAAAGGCGATCTCCACCCGGTCGCCCTTTTCCAAAGGCGGCAGGGTCTTATTTTTTTGCCCGCCATCATCATATTTCATCCAGCCGGGCTGGAGGATCATAGTGCCTTTTAAGCGGAACTCCTCAATGTCACCCACTTTAATGACCATTTCCGCCTTTTCAGCCAAGCATTCCTCCGCGCAAAAGACCGCCGCAAACCGCCGGAAAACCGTTTGATAGACAATCATCTGCCGTTCCGTCAGCTGATCCTTGCGGGGGATCTTATAGGTAGGCGTAAGGGCCGAGTGGGATTCGATCTTGCTGTCGTCAAAGATGGTCTTTGAATCTCGGAAGGCCACATTGTAGCCTAAATTTTTCACCGATTCCAGAATCTTTTTGATCTTGCCCTTTTCCTGCTCCGCTAAATATTCGGAGTTGGTACGGGGATAGGTAATGTAGCCCGCCTCATATAATTCCTGGGTCAGCTTCAGGCTTTCCTCCATGGGCATTTTATATTTCTTGCCGAGGGCATTCTGCAGCTTGGAGAGAGAAAAGAGCTTGCCCGGCTGCAGGGTTGTTTTCTTCTTTTTCTTGTCGGTCACGATAGCCTCGCAGGCATTGAGCTGCGCGGCATATTCTTCGGCCTTGGCCTTGCTGTTTTTATCGAATTTTTCCTTGGAGGTCAGCTCGATGGGCTCGCCCTTGGTCTCGGCATTGCTGACCACCGCATAGTAAAGCTCCGGTACAAAGTGCTCAATGGCTTTATCCCGATCATAAATCGCTTTTACAATGGGCACGATGACCCGTCCCACCCGCAGCAGCATGCCGGTTTTTAAAGTGGCGTAGCGGGTGAGGTTTACGCCGTAGAGCCAGTCGATATAAGTGCGTGCAAAGCCTTCGTCGGCAAGGTTCTGATAGGCGCTTTCGTCTTTCATCACCGTCAGCGCCTCGGCTACCGTTTCAGGGGTCTGATCGGGGAGCCAAAGCCGCAGGAAGGGTTTGTCCTTCACTCCGGTATGCTCCACGCAAAGGCGGATGATGATCTCACCCTCCCGATCCGCATCGCCTGCATTGACGATCTTTTCCACATCCGCTCTGGCGCAGAGGGTGCGGATGGCGTCGAACTGCCGCTGGACGCCGGTATCCACCTGCTTGTCTGCTCCTTTTTTTAGTTGAAAACGAAACTGCTCCGGAAAGCAGGGGAGGTTTTCCATGGACCACCGTCCGGTGGAGGTAGGGCCGGTATAGTCCTCAATATCACAAAGGGAAAAAAGATGACCGAACGCCCAGGTGATGAGATACCCGTCGCACTCCAGATAGCCGTCCCGCCGGACGGGTTTGCCGATGCCTGCCGCAATATTTCTTGCCAAGCTGGGCTTTTCTGCAATAATTAGAATCATCTTTTTTCACCTCACTTTCATTTTTAAATTATACCAAAAAATGAACTTATAAGCAATAGAAAGTCAAAAAACAGACCCAAAAGGATGCAGATTTCGTTGAGGCGAACCGAAGGCGTATGCGATACGCCGAGCGGTCGCACGACGGAAAAATAAAAAAGACCCTCTTTGGGCAGTCCTTGCGGAGGACTGCCCTTGCTCGAGGGTCTTTCCTTATTATCGTTGGTCTGCGCCTTTTTTTGTCTGTTTTATCAGATGCGTGCGACACCGGTTTCCTTAGCAGCCTTAACAACTGCTTCAGCAACAGCGGGAGCCACTCTCTTATCCAAAGCGCCGATGATGATGTTTTCCTCATTCAGCTCTTCGTCGGGGATGAGGGCTGCCAACGCATAGGAGGTGGCGACCTTCATTTCCTCATTGATGCAGGAGGCTCTGCAATCCAGAGCACCGCGGAAGATGCCGGGGAATGCAAGCACATTATTGATCTGGTTGGGGAAGTCGGAACGGCCGGTACCCACGATCCGTGCGCCGGCGGCTTTCGCCTTATCGGGCATGATCTCAGGGGTGGGGTTGGCCATGGGGAACATGATGGCATCGGTTGCCATGGAGGCAACCATTTCTTCGCTGACGATATTGGGGGCGGATACGCCGATGAATACATCGGCACCCTTCATGGCGTCGGCCAGATTGCCCATCTTATGCTCCAGATTGGTAACTTCGGCGATCTCGGCATGAGCATCGTTGAGACCCTCCATGCCCTTGCAGATGATACCGAAACGATCCACCATGGTCAGGTTCTTGACACCCATGTTCAGCAGATGCTTGCCGATGGCGATGCCGGCGGAGCCGGCACCGTTGATAACGACCTTCACATCGCCGATCTTTTTGTTTACCACTTTCAGGGCATTGATCAGCGCGGCGGCAACCACAATAGCGGTGCCATGCTGATCGTCGTGGAAGATGGGGATATCGCAGATCTCTTTCAGCTTGCGCTCCACCTCGAAGCAGCGGGGAGCACCGATGTCCTCCAGGTTGATGCCGCCGAAGGAACCGGAGATCAGGTAGATGGTACGAACCAGCTCATCCACATCCTTGCTGCGGATACAGATGGGGAAGGCGTCCACATCGGCAAAAGCCTTAAAGAGGGCACATTTACCTTCCATGACCGGCATACCGGCCTCGGGGCCGATGTCGCCCAGACCCAGAATGGCGGTACCGTCGGTGATGACCGCCACCATGTTGTTACGGCGGGTCAGCTCATAGCTTTTATTGTAGTCCTTCTGGATCTCCAGGCAGGCCTCGGCAACGCCGGGGGTATAAGCCAGAGAAAGATCCTCGCGGGTCTCGATGGGGCAGCGGGTCACGACTTCAATTTTGCCGTTCCACTCGTAGTGTTTCTTTAAAGATTCCTGTCTGATATCCATATTGCTTACTCCTCCCAGGGGAATACATACTGGGTAAGACCCAGTTCATCGCGAACAGCGTTCATTTCGGCCTGAACGGACTCGTTGATGGGTACACCGTCCTTACGGGCCAGGCGAACCAGATACTCCTTCTCGCCGGCGGTATAGATGCGCTCCTCGCCGGGTGCCTTCTTGGAGGCACGTACGGCACGCAGGATATCGCCGGACTTCTTGCGGCATACATCCTCGCCCAGGAAGTGATCGGTATCGATCGCGATAAAGAAGTGGCCGAGGCGGAAGGGAACCTTGTTGCCGTTCTCGTCCAGACCGGTCAGGCTCTTACCGTAGCTGCCGTCCTGCAGAACAGCGGAAAGCAGTTCAACGAACATGGCGTAGCCGTAGCCCTTGTAGCCGGCCTGCTCCTCGCCGGGGCCGCCCAGGGTGCAAAGAGCAGCCTCGCCGCGTGCCATGGTCTTGAGCGCATCGGCAGAGGTGCCTTCGTAGGCCTTGCCGTCGACTCCGATCAGCGCGCCCTTGGGAGCATCCTTGCCGATCCGGGCGTAGTACTCCAGCTTACCGTTCTGGTAGGTGGAGGAAGCACCGTCAAAGTTGAAGTCGAACTCCTCGTCGGTGGGAACACCCAGGGTTAGGGGGTTGGTACCGAACATACCCTCAACACCAAGGGTAGGAGCAACAGTGGGGCGGGCGTTGGTACCGGTAAGACCGATGCAGCCCTCTTTGGCAGCCATAGAGGTGTAATAGCCGGCGATACCGTAGTGGCAGGAGTTGCGAACAACCACCATACCCATACCGTATTCCTTTGCCTTGTCGATAGCCATTCTCATGGCCTTATAGCCGATGACCTGACCCATACCGTCGTGACCGTCTACCACTGCGGTGGTGGGAGTCTCTTTGATGATCTCGAAGTTCGTTACGGGGTTCTGGATGCCGGCCTTGATGCGGTCCAGGTAAACGGGCTTGAAGCGGTTTACACCGTGGGATTCAATGCCTCGCTTATCAGACTCCAGCAGGACGTCTGCGCAAATCTTTGCATCCTCCTCGGGGATCCCGTAGCCTTTGAACGCGTCGATCACGAAATTGGTGATCATGTCCCAGCTTACAATGTTTTTGTTTGCCATGGTTTCTTCCTCCTAAAATTATATGTACTTCTTAATTTGAGCACAAAAAAGTGCACGGCAAAAATGAGGACAACCTTGTCCTGATTTTTAACCGCGCACTCTCATTCTCTCATGTGCTCTGTTTTCGTTTTAATTATAACACTCTCAAAAAAAATGTCAACTAAATTATATAAAAAATAATGCCGATATACTGCAGAATACTTCCCAAAACCACAAAGAGATGGAAAACCGAATGCATATACCGCACCTTTTTGGCAGCTCCGTAGAATACGGCACCCACTGTATAGGACACGCCGCCTGCTAAGATCCAGGTAAAGCAGGGAAGCCCCATGGCTTTGAGAGCGGTATCACCGGTGAGGATGATGCACCAGCCCATCACCAGGTAGAGTACCATGGAAAGAACCTTATATTTTTTCAGATCGATGGCATTGAGGGTGGCTCCCAGGAAGGATGCGCCCCAGACTACCGCGAAGATGATCCAGCAAACAAGCGGATTTTCCTTTCGGATGGCGGTCAGCAGGATGGGGGTATAGGTGCCGGCGATCAAAATAAAAATGGTGCAATGGTCGATGATCTGAAAGACCTTTTTGGCGGTTTGTGGCTTTAAGCCGTGGTAGATACTGGACATGGTGTAAAGCACGATCATCGAGATACCGTAGATCAGAGAGCCGGTGATCGCATAAGGGCCGGCATCGGTGAGGACGGCTTTTAAAACGCAGGTTACGAGGGCAATGACGCCGAACCCGCCGCCTACGATATGGGAGACCATATTGAAGATTTCCTCACCCCGGGTATAATCGGGTAAAATACGGTCTTTGAGTTTGGTTCTTTTCATAAGGGATAGATGCTCCTTTCGTACTTTATCTTATCATCTTTGCCGCAGATTACAACTTAAGTTTTTTTAATGATTTGACAGTGTGGCACCTTTTTGTTACACTTTAACAAAAGAGGTGTTTTTTAATGTTTTTTCGCAAAGCGACTGAAAACGATATCAATTCCATTGAGGAGCTTTTCAATGATGTTCTGACCCTGGAGGAAAAAGAACCCAGTGTCGGCTGGATCCGCGGTGTATATCCCACCCGTGCTACCGCTGAGAGCGCCCTTGGACGGGGCGATCTCTTTGTCCAGGAGGACGGGGGCGTTCTGGTGGGCGCCGCCATCATCAACCAACTGCAGGTGGATGTCTATGCCGATGCCCCCTGGGAATATCCCGCCGCTGACCGAGAGGTGATGGTGCTCCATACCCTCTGCATTTCGCCTCATACCCGCGGTAAGGGTTATGGCAAGGCGTTTGCTGAATTTTATGAGAAATATGCTCTTCAAAACGACTGTCCTTATCTGCGGATCGATACCAACGCCCGCAACTTTAAAGCAAGAGCCTTATATAAGAAATTAGGTTATAAAGAAATCGATATCGTCCCCTGTACATTCAACGGCATTGACGGCGTGCAATTGGTACTGCTGGAAAAATGTTTAAAATAAGAAAAAAGGAGCTTTCCCGAGGAAAGTTCCTTTTTATTGTAGATTTATTGGATTTTTAATGTGTCCTTTCGGATAGATCTGCACAAATTGCGAACCGATGTTTTGGTATCTCACAGATTTTAGCGCTTTTGCACAACCGCCCGCGAAACCATAGTCTCGCGGGCGGCCTAATTATTTATGACGCCAACTCTTGTTAACTTAAAATATGGAGTCCGCTTTCTGCATAGCCCGTGCTCGTGATGGAAAAACGGATATGATCCTTCGGCCAGATTTTAATTTTATAATCTAAAGCCAAACGAACTAATATATGCTCATTCATTTCGTTCAAAAATTCTTCTTCAGATGCTACACTTTTCTCCCAAGAATTCGTGTCTTGATATTGAAACTGTTGAATGATCAAACCGTTTTCGTTTACATATTCCGTTGTTTCGTCTACCGTATCTTGGGTAATACGCAAAGTTTGATCTCCTCGATAATAGTTCAATAATTCTTGTTCTGTTGTTTCATCGAATTGCTGATAGTCCTCCGGCAAAGGTAGCTCATAATAACAAGGGGTATAAATACCGTTGTCATTTGTTGGGATCAACACCAGCAATACCTTCTGGTGATCCTTTAATTTTGTATATAAATGCCCATCAAACTCAATATAGTTACGGTCTTTTTCCGAAACGGGACAATAGTTTTCACGAATAGTAATCTTTGTTTCCTTTAATTGTCCATAATAGATTTTCTCAACACAGAACTCGGTCAGTGTAAATGGCGCCATATTGTAAGTTGACCAATGTCCTTCCCGAAGACCCTCTGCATACCCCGATACGATCAGTCCGTTTTTAGAGGTCACCTTTTCCATCAATGCCGAATAGGTAGTCGGCGATTCCGCTACTTCAGATTCCAATAGCCGAAAGGTTGAGAGCTCGGAAAGGTCTTGGTCATTAAAGAAAACTATCGTTTCACGGATTGATCCGCCATCTTTGTTTTCGATTTCCCGCTCTGTTTTGGATTCATAGTAAATGGTCGGTTGTTTTCCCGGAGTTAGACTCAGTGGCGAATTGAGGTCTGCTGCCATTGAATCTTCTGCATAAAATTCCTTAGAGAGAATTTCTTCATCGGTTGATTCTACAGGACGACATCCGCTAAAGATCACTAGCAATAGAATAAGCAGTATTGAATTTAAACTACGTTTCATAATTAGTTCTCCTTTTCACGTAATACTATTCCATTTTAGATTTAACCGATAAACATCCAAAATTCTTGGTGTGTCTGGCGCTTCTTTGCCTTGATTCGTTAAAGTCAATGATTTTCATGGATGTCGCTCTCTTTCTACTTCCATTTTAAGAAAACCATCAAAGACTGTCAATGAATCCGGCGTAAATGTAACGCAAATGCAACATAAGCAGGGCGATTTGCACAAATTTAAAGCCGATATTTTGGTATCTCACAGATTTTAGCGCTTTTGCACAGTCGCCCGCGAAACCATAGTCTCGCGGGCGGTTGATTCGGGAATGCAGGCCATTTCTTTATGCTTGGTTGTATCTTCAAAATATTTGTAGTTATACGAGGGAATCCAAACTATAATAACATACTTCTTTTACTTCACAAAGTTCGGTGTTGGTTATTGCGGTTTGGAACTTAAGGACTACTTGTAATGCGAAAGTATTGTTTTGACGGATTAGTTTGACGGAGGATATTTCGATAGGCGTTGCAGCATAATCAGGGTTTTGTTCTTCGTATGTGGGCACTACAGATGCATATACTTGTTCTTGAGTCAGGTTTTCAACAAGTGAAGCATCAAAATCTGTCATTAAGTCGTTGCTAATAGTACTGTAGATCAAATTTCCGTTTAGATCCAAAGCATTTGCAATCAATGGTCCTGTGATAAACCCGTTCACGCCATATGTTTTGGCAAAATCGACATAATAGCCGGCGGTTCCCGGGCGAAGTTCACAACGGAGTAATTCAAATCCATTTACGCGGTTGCCATATGCTTGGCATACATAATTCCAAGTAGAATTGAGGATCATCTGATCAGCGATGGGAATATTGTCGGAAATCGTCAGTGTACGGGTATCATTTTCAACAATATTAAATTGAGAAACGGTTTCATTGCTTGATTCAGTAGAGTTCGTTTCTGTTTCAGATAGTCCGGCTCGATAGGCGACAAGGTCACCGTCTTGATTGTATCGATATTGATTTTGCTCTTCATCCTCGTATATATCGTTAGGGTTTTCAGGTTTGTTTCCATTGGTGTCTGTATAGGACACGTTCTCTCGTGTGCCGTTATCTGTAATTGCCACCTTATTTTTAGGGGCATTTCCACGTATATACCAATTGTCTGTTTTGTCCGGTATATTAAAATCAACCGATTCCTTTGTTTCAGGCTTCTCAAAATTCATATTTTGGCAACTGCATATTGAAAAACAAACTGTAATAGCTAATAAATAAAGTAGCCATTGTTTCATAAAAGAACCTCCTTTCATTAGTAAGTGTTTTTCCATTTGTTGTATAATCTAAAGACGTCTAAGGCTGTTGGATTGCCCGGTGATTCCTTACCTTGATCCGTTAAAGTCAATGATTTTCATGGATGTCGCTCTCTTTCTACTTCCATTTTAAGAAAACC
>JAFUNM010000023.1 GCA_017482195.1 Clostridia bacterium | reverse complement strand
CCGCTCCTTCCATGGACGGTTACGCTTCGGTAGGTGCCGCCATGATCTTAGGGGGTATGAAAGAAACCGTCAGCACCCGCCCGCCCAAGGCAATCTTGGCAGAACCCCGGGTATTGGCAGAAGCGCCCTTGCGGATGCTGCAATCGGGTTATGGCGATATTGTGGGTAAATATTCCTGTCTCAACGACTGGAAATTGAGTGCTCTTATTAATAATGAATATTTTTGCCAAACCGTTTATGATCTGACCATGGATACGGTCTTAAAGGTCGATCCTTTGGCGGAAGCCATTCTCAAGCGGGAAGAGGATGCAGTTGCTGCCCTGATGGAAGCTCTGGTAGCGGTGGGGGTTGCCATGGCGTATGTGAAGACCTCCCGTCCCGCCTCCGGCAGCGAGCATCATCTATCCCATTTCTTTGAGATCACCGGCATTGTTTTTCAACAGCCGTATTTTGCCCATGGCATTGATGTGCTGTATTCGGCGGTGGTGACCGCTAAGCTGCGGGAGCAATTGCAAAAGGTAAGATTTCAAGAGGTTCTCTTTGAGGAAGAAGCCTGGGAAAAAGAGATTCGCCGAGTCTATGGCAGCTCTGCCGAGGGCGTATTGGCGCTGCAGCGCCGCCTGGGTTGGTATGGAGGAAATAATGCTGCAACGGTTCTTGCCCAAGAGCAGAAGATCAAAGCGCTCCTTGCCGAAGCCCCCACAGAGCAACAGATGCTGGGATTGGTGGAACGTATCGGTCTGAATATGCAGGATTTTTACGATCTTTACGGCGCAAGGGCAAAGGATGCCGTTTTCTATGCCAAGGATCTAAAGGATCGCTATTCGGTTCTTTGGTTGTATAATCGGTTTTATAGAGGTTAAAAAGATGGATGTAACAAAGATTAAATTAGTAGCTTTCGATTTAGATGGGACTCTGACCCAGCATAAGACTCCCTTAAGCGAGGCACATCGCAAGGTGCTGGAGAAACTTTCGAAAAAATATCAGCTGCTGATGGTGGGAGCGGGGATGTGCCGCCGCATCTTCGAGCAGATGGAGCATTTCCCCATCGATATTTTGGGGAACTATGGTATGCAGCTGGCGCTCTATAACTCCGAAACCAAGGACATTGATATTGTTAAAAACGTCGCCCTGCCCTGCAATCGGGAAAGCGTGGAGCGGCGGGTAACCATGCTACGGAAAAAATACGGTTTTACCGAGTTTGCCGGCGAGAATGTGGAATACCATTCCTCCGGCTGTGTTACCTTTCCTATTTTGGGTACCAAAGCCAGGCAGGAAGATAAATTGGCCTTTGACCCCGACCGCAAAAAGCGCCGCGCCATCTATGAAGAGGTGAAAGAAGTCTTTTCCGATTATATCGTCTTTGTGGGCGGCTCCTCTTCCTTTGATATGGCGCCCGCACCCTATAATAAAGCCTATGCCCTTGGAGAATATTGCAAGGAGCGGGGCCTTTTGCCGGAGGAAGTGGTCTTCTTGGGAGATGACTACGGTCCCGGCGGCAATGATGAATCGGTCTATTGTTCGGAGTTTAATTTTTTGACCATCGACAATTATTTAGACTTTCCCGAGGTCGTCAAAGAGCTTTTATAAGGATAGCAGGCACCAAAAGGTGCCTGCTATTGACTTTTATAGGGAAGTATGTTATAATACAAATCGTTCACAAAGTGAACTAAAAGGAGCATTCCATGAAAGAAGAACAATTACTGCGTGCCTGGGTCAAACTTTCGGCGATGGTGAAGAATAACCGCATCACCAAAGGCTTGCCCTATAATGAAGCCATTGTGATGATGCTGCTGGCTTATGGAGAGGGACCGATCTCCTTGCAGGAGATCATCCGGGAGACCGGGATGCTCAAATCCCAGGTCAATCGTACTGTGAACTCTTTGGAAGAAAAAGGACTTTTGATCCGCTGTCCGGGAGAAGCCGATAAGCGTACCCAAGCGGTGCGGTGTGTGGAGGGGAAAATGGAGATCTTCCATCAGGTGCATCAGTCTTCCATGGGTGTTGCTAAAGAGATTATGGAGATCATCGGGAAAGAGGACACCGATGCTTTTATCCGAATTGTGCAGAAACTGGCGGATGCCGGTTATAAAGTGTGAGGAAATGCGTATGAAATATCAAGCCATTTTATTTGATCTGGACGGCACTCTGCTACCCATGGACAACGATGAATTTACTAAAGGCTATTTCCGCCTCCTGGTTCAAGCCGCCGCAGAATGGGGCTACCCTAAAGACGGTCTGCTCCCCGCTATGTGGAAAGGGGTGGGTGCCATGGTGAAAAACAATGGTTCCGTTCCCAATGAAGATCGCTTCTGGTCGGTCTTTGCCGAGATTTTCGGCGAAAAGGTCTATGGCGATATCGCAAAATTTGATGATTTTTATACCAAAGGCTTTCATGAAGCAAAAAGCTGCACTGCGCCCACCGCTCTTTCCAAGGAGATCGTAGCGTTGGCGCGGCAGAATGCCGAAAAGGTGGTGCTTGCTACGAATCCGATCTTTCCCGAGGTAGCAGTTTGCTCCCGTCTGGAATGGATCGGTCTTACTCCCGAGGATTTTGACTTGGTTACTCATTACAGTAATTCCCGTTTCTGCAAGCCCAATCCCGCATACTATACCGAGATCCTGCAGAAACTGAATGTGGACTCCGCCCGGAGTCTTATGGTGGGGAATAATGCCCACGAGGATGCCGAAGCCGCTATGGCGGCGGGGTTGTCTGCTTATTTGGTTACTGATCATCTGATCTGTGAGGGTGACCTGCCTGATTGCCCCAAAGGCTCATTAATGGATTTGAAAGGATATATCAATGATTAAGATTATGGTTGATTCTGCCTCCGATTGCAGAAAAGAAGATTTTTTTGTAGATTATTTTATTCCCATCGCCATCAATATTGATGGCAAAGAATATTTAGGCGGTGTGGATATCGATAGCAATACCTTCTATGAAAAACTCCAGACTGCCCAAGAATTTCCAAAAACCGCCCAGCCGGCGCCCCAGACCTTTGTGAATTACTTTGAAGAGGTCAAAAAGACAGGGGATGAGCTGATCTATTTCTGTATCTCTTCTGCTTTGAGCGGCACCTATCAGGGCGCGAACCTGGCTAAAGCCATGGTGGGGTATGACAAGATTTATATTATTGACACCAAGGCGGCGACTCACCTGATCGGCATTTTGGTGCAGTATGCAGCCAAGCTGCGGGAGAAAGGTTTTACTGCTGACGAGGTCGTGGAAAAATGCGAGGAGCTGAAGGGCCGCGTTAAGGTCTTGGCCGGAGTGGATACTCTGGAGTACCTGTATAAGGGCGGCCGCCTCAGCCGTACCACCGCTGCTGTAGGCAGTGTGGCTAATATTAAGCCGATCGTTACTGTTACTCCGGAGGGTACGGTGGATTCTATCGGCAAATGTATCGGAAAGATGCGCTCCATGCAGTTTATTTTGGATAAGCTGGCCGGTTTTGAATTGGACGAGAATTTCCCTATCTATTCCCTCTACACTTACGGCACCGAAAACTGCGAGACGCTGGAGCAGAAACTACAAGAAAAAGGCTATCAAGTGGCCGAACGTCTGCAGGTTGGCTCTGCCATCGGAACCCATGTGGGACCGGGAGTTTATGCCGTCCTTTTTGTAACAAAATAAAAAAGCCGCCCACCGGGCGGCTTTTTTTATCGTTTCATTACTTTCATGATCAGCGGAATAGAAATAAGCTGTAAAAGCGTTCCCCAGATGCCGCTGGTGCTACTGGCGAGAGCAGAGGTCATGGTAAGCGTCTCATTGCCGAAAGCATAGATGGCAAGCGCCAAAACAGCGGCGTAACAAAGGCGCCCGGCGATCTGGGCGATCAGTACCTTGCTCATGGTGGACATTTTGGTGTTGCGCATAAGGCCTGCTGTCAAACCGTAGACCAGCAGTTCTGCCATCATCAGCGGCAGGTTAACCATCAGGGGCATTCCGGTCAGCGCAAAGCTGGCAAGAGGACTCAAGACCCCGGCAGCGGCACCGGCAAGTGGGCCTGCTAAGAATCCCACTAAAAGAATGGGCAGGTGCATAGGCAAAAGGGCGGTACCTAAGGCTCTTCCGCCGATCAGGTGGCAAACCTGGGGCAGAGCAACCGCTGCGGCGGTGGCGATCAGGGCGGCCAGAGACTGCACCTTAACGGATACGCGGGGATTGTTTAGAGTTTTTAAAACTGTATTCATGATAGGTCTCCTTTATATCGCAGCGTTCGGCGATCTTTGTTTCGTTAAAATATTGTTCTTCCATGGGGATCCATTCCGTCAAAAAGCGGTCATACAAGGCGGGATTGCGTCTTGAAAGCCGTTTTCTTTGGGTGGTGGTATCGATCTCTAATAGGATCTTTAGATCATAATATTTTTCAAAGTGAGGGTGCAGGCTGTAGCTGCCCTCAATAATATTGATCGCTTTCGGTTCCACTTGGATGGGGAGGCTCAAGACCTGATTTCTGCAATCATAAGGACGGTAGGAAAAGGGGAGGCCTTTGGACAGCGGCACCAAAACCTCTTCAAGGAATCGCTCATAGTCGATGTTTCCACCGGCCTCTGCCAACCGTTCCGGGGTGCGCTGTTCCGGGCGTAGAAAGAAATCGTCCATGTGAAAAACATTGCAGTCCAGCTCTTTGGCTATTTTTTCTGCCAAGGTGGTCTTTCCTGCGGCGCATCGTCCGTCGATAGCGACGGTGCAATGCCCGCTGTTTTTTAAAAGCTTTAAGATCGTATCTTTCATATTATTATTCTATCACAGGATTCTTTTTCTTACAATATTTTTATAAAAACTATTGACCTTTTCTTCAAATTGATAAATAATATATAAGCATTTTAAAGGAGAGGTAAAAATGAAACATTTTTATTTAAAGCCGAAGTTCTTTTCGGTGATGAAAACTTATAATAAAGAGCAATTTTTTAAAGATCTGATTGCCGGTATCATTGTGGCGATCATTGCCCTGCCGCTGTCTATCGCTCTGGCGCTGGCATCGGGAGTGGAGCCTGCCTGTGGTGTTTATACCGCCATTGCCGCCGGTTTCTGTGTGTCCCTTTTGGGCGGCAGTCGGGTACAGATTGCCGGCCCCACTGCCGCTTTTGCGACCATTGTGGCAGGCGTTGTGGCGACCAATGGTATGGACGGTCTTTTTATAGCCACCGTTCTGGCAGGTATCATGCTGATCTTGATGGGTGTCTTTAAGTTCGGCTCCCTCATCAAGTTTATTCCTTATACCATCACCACCGGCTTTACCGCCGGTATTGCGGTGACCATTCTGATCGGTCAGATTAAAGACTTTCTCGGTCTTACTTATGCTACCGGCGTGAAGCCGGTGGAAACCCTGGAGAAGATTGAAGCGAACATTCATGCCATCTCCACCTTTAGTTGGCAGGCATTGTTGGTGGGCGTTGTTTGTCTTGCGATCCTGATCGTTTATCCGAAAATCGAAAAACGTATCCCGCCCTCGCTGATTGCAGTGGTTGTGGGCGCTTTGATGGTTCAATTCATCCCCGGTTTGGATGAGCATGTCTTTACCATCGGCGATCTCTATACCATCCCCGCCGGGCTCCCCGGGCTCTCCTTTGCCGGCATGGATTTCAGCTTTGCCAAGGTCGCTGCGGTATTGCCCGATGCTTTTACCATTGCCATCTTAGCCGCCATTGAGTCACTGCTCTCCTGCGTGGTGGCAGACAGTATGGTCAATTCTAAGCATAATTCCAATGCAGAGCTGGTGGGTCAGGGTGTTGCCAACATCGCCTCGGTGCTTTTCGGCGGAATCCCCGCCACCGGTGCCATTGCCCGTACCGCCGCCAATGTAAAAAACGGCGGCAGAACGCCTGTTGCCGGAATGATCCATTCGGTGGTTCTGTTATTGGTGTTGCTGTTTCTGATGCCCTATGCGGCACTGATCCCCATGCCCGCCATCGCCGCCATTCTTTTTGTGGTGGCATATAATATGAGCGAGTGGAAAAAATTTGTTCGTACGGTGAAGACCGCACCGAAGAGTGATATCCTGGTGTTGGTGGTCACCTTTGTGCTGACCGTTCTCTTCGACTTGGTGGTCGCCATTGTGGTCGGCTTGATTTTGGCCGTCTTCCTCTTTATGAAGCGCATGAGTGAGGAGACCCATGTGGATAGCTGGAAGTATGCGGAAGAGGATCCGGATAGTATAGACCTTAAGCAGGTGCCCCGTGCTGTACGGGTCTATGAGATCACCGGTCCTCTGTTCTTCGGTGCAGCCGATAAGATTCTGGATGTCACCTTCAAGGAGTATACCCGTTGTCTGATTCTTCGAATGCGGGAAGTGAATGCACTGGATGCCACCGCCATGAATGCTTTGGAAGAGCTTTATAAGAAGTGTCAGAAGAAAAATGTAGCGCTGGTGCTGTCTCATGTAAATGAACAGCCACTTACGGTGATGAAGAAAGCCGGCTTCTATGATTCGGTGGGTGCCGAACACTTCTGCCCCCATATCGACGATGCCTTGGCTCTGGCAGAAAAATTTTCTTAAAAATTTTAAAATAACCATTGACAAAAGCTGCCGAAATGATTATACTATTCAAAGTAACGACGCGAGTCGCTATTATCAACTTCGGCAGCGTCAATATGCTGGCGTGGCTCAATGGCAGAGCAGCTGACTTGTAATCAGCAGGTTGATGGTTCGACTCCGTTCGCCAGCTCCATCTGGGAGAGTTCCCGAGTGGCCAAAGGGGGCAGACTGTAAATCTGTTGCGTCTCGCTTCAGTGGTTCGAATCCACTCTCTCCCACCAAGTATTGCGGTCTAAAAAGATGCCGCACCGAAAAGCCTTGAGAAATCAAGGCTTTTCGCATTTTTTCTCTATTTTTCAAGTTGAATTTTCATAGATGCCAACGACCTACAAGGCGGATTCGAACCGCCGAAACAGATTGCTGGGGCAGATTGAGCGAATTGATTTTGCTGAAATTATTTTCGTAAAAAACCTTTGAAATTTTAAGAAAAATCTGATATAATACATAACAGTGTGTAGCCGAAAGGTGTAAGTCCAGCTTTATTGGACTTACACCTTTTTTGCGTTTATAGGAGGTAATTAAATGGAACAAAATCAATCGTACCTTGCCACCGAAAAGGTTGGCAAACTTATGGGCAAATACGCTGTGCCCTGTGTCATCTCGCTCTTGGTTGGAGCACTCTACAATATCGTAGACCAAATATTTATTGCAAATGCATCATATCTTGGTTCTTACGGCAATGCTGCAAACACAGTTGTTTTTCCGTTAACGGTCATTGCGCTTGGTATTGCCGTTATGATCGGTGACGGATGTTGTGCGTTTGTCAGCATTTCGCTTGGCGCAAAGAAAACAAAAAATGCAACCCGCAGTGTTGGAAATTCCATCTTGCTTTGTATCATCAGTAGCATTGTTTTAACCGCTATATATCTTATTTTCGATAAACCGATACTTACGGCATTTGGCGGTAATGTAAACGCCGAAACATTTGAAATGTCACAGGAATACTTCTTTTGGATTGCGCTTGGTATTCCGTTCTATATGTTTGGACAGGCGATGAATCCGATTATTCGTGCTGACGGTAGCCCGAAATTTGCGATGATTTCTACTCTTGCCGGTGCTATCATCAACATCATTCTTGACCCTATATTTATTTTTGGTTTCAAATGGGGTATGATGGGCGCTGCCGTTGCTACCGTTATCGGTCAGATCGCGACCGCTGTCCTTGCAGTTTGGTATTTATTCCGTGCAAAAATTATCAAGCCAAGCATCAGCGACCTTAAATTAAAAGGTCAAATTGTGGGCAGAACACTATCCCTTGGTCTCTGCAGTTTCCTTGCACAGATCTCGCTCGTTGCCGCAATGATGGCAATTAACAATATGATTCGTAAATACGGTGCTATGGATGCCATTTTTGGTCAGGAGCAGTATGCACAGATACCGATGGCGGTTGTCGGTATCGTTATGAAGTTCTTCCAGATCGTAATTTCCATTGTTATCGGTATGGCGGCAGGATGTATTCCCATCGTTGGTTTCAATATGGGAGCCAAATTTTCAAAGAGAGTGAAGGACTTATTTACAAAACTCTTGATTGCAGAAGCTTGTGTCGGTGCAGTTGCACTTATAATTGTAGAATTCTTCCCGAATGTTTTAATACAGATTTTCGGTGCAGCTAACGAAAGTGTTTATTATACCGATTTTGCCGTCAAGGCATTCCGCATATATCTTTGTATGATGATATTGGCTTGTGTAAATAAGGCAACCTTTATCTTCTTGCAGGCAATGGGAAAAGCTGTGGAATCTACAATGCTTTCTATGGTACGTGAGATAGTATTTGGCGTTGGATTTGCTTTGTTACTGCCTTTGTTCTTTGGACTTGATGGTGTTCTTTACTCAATGCCTGTTTCTGATGTTTTGACAGCAATTATTTCTGCAATCATAATTGCAAAAACATATAAGCAATTATCCTTAAAAATAAAAACCGAATAATTTTTAGAAAGAATCGTTTTTTTGCCTCTTATTTCAAAAAAGTTCGTTGAGTATCCACTGTGCCGCTCGCTATATTTTTAATTTCTGCTCTATAAAAGAACTCTTTTCCGTCGCCCATTTGGGCGGCTCAGCTTTTTGCTCTTTGGTGCGATTCATGGTAAAAAGGAGTGCCAAAGGTAAAAAGAAATGCTGCCCCCTTCTCCTTCCGGCATTTCATCCCTCCTCTTACAAAAAAATAGCACCCAAAAGGGTGCTGTTTTTATTTGGTGCGAGCCACTGGATCGAACTTCAAAACACAGAACCATCGGCAGGAGCAAGTTCCTGCTCCACAGTAACACACACTACCGTTCCCTTATGTTCTCTCATTGTTCTCGCTCCTCCGATATTAAGGCTGAAAAAGTCCGGGAATTTCAAGTCTACTGCTTCGGCGGAGACGCTCATAAACTATAAAAATATTTGTTTTAATTGCTTGATTTAAGAGACTTGTATTTGACATAAATACCTTATATAATAGAACCATAACAATAAAGGAGTATCCTATGAATTTTACTGAAATTGCAAAAAACCGGCAGTCCTGCCGCAGCTATGACGAAACTAAATTCGTAGAGCAGGAGAAGATCGATGCCATTTTGGAAACGGTGCGTCTGGCGCCCTCCGCTTGCAACGGTCAACCCTACCATATCACTGTCTGTCGGGGGCAGACGGCCAAGGAGGTGGCTAAAGCTACCATGGGAATGGGAATGAATAAATTTGCTTCCCAGGCTCCCGTACTGATGGTGCTTTCCGAGGAGCCGTATATACGTACTGCAGCGGTGGGCGCCAAGCTGAAGGGCAATGATTATCGCTCCATCGACATTGGCATCGCCGCGGCCTACCTTACAGCAGAAGCCGCCGCTCAGGGTCTCGGCACCTGCATTCTCGGCTGGCTGGACGATGAGAAGATCCGCAAGCTTTGCGATCTTTCGCATCCGGTTCGCCTGGTGATCACCGTGGGTTATGCCAAAGAAGGGGACCCTTTACGCCCGAAAAAGCGGAAGGAATTTGAAAAACTCGTATCAGAGAAGGTTTAAAAACAAAGGAACAAAAATCTATAAAATCCATATATTGTGAATAGTATCTTTTGTTTTACGGAGGCAATATGAATACAAATCAATATGTGGCAAAATCGCTCGAATTACATTTGTTTTTCGGGCGGATTATGAAAGAGCATGCCTTGTTTTTGAAAGCCGGTTTTACTCCGGCGAATGCAGCTTTTTCCAATCAGGCGATGCTTTATAAAAATGAATTTGAGCAGCTGCTTATGCGGGCGGTAATGCTTAGTGACGGTGTTGTCAGCCGCAAGGTGCTTTGTTCCGGTGAGGTGGTCACGGAATTTACATCTCTGGCGGAAAATCAAACCGAGCGTTTTACCGGTATTCCCATCAATAAAGAGATCACAGAGCGGGAACTGCGGCTGTGCAATCACTATCGGGTATTCGGCGATGCTGCCGACCGATATCCCTTGATCAAACAGATGAACCGAACTGCCCTTAAATTGCTGGACGGGTTGATTTCTTTTAAAGAAACGATCTTGAACAATGTAGTGGGCTGTGAAATGTTCACAATGAATTATCCTTTGTTGATCGAGCATATTATTCGGGAAGCAAAACTCTATCGGGATTATTTGGAGATGCTGGAGCGTGATGGAGATCTGACTGAGCAATCCATGAAAGAGATCGAGTGCTTTTGGAATCAGATCATGATGGAGCATGCCCTATTTATCAGGGGATTATTGGATCCGTCGGAAACCGACCTGTTTCATGCGGCAGACGGATTTGCACAGGAATATGCCGCTTTGCTGGAGAATTGCCGTTCAGCCCATCAGCAGACCTTGACCTCAGAGGCATTAGAAAAGACCATACGGTTCCGTGACTTTAAAATGGCGGGTACTCAGGGGATCGAGGAATGCGAGATACGTTCCGTTATCCTGCCGCTTCTTGCCGATCATGTGCTGCGAGAGGCCAATCATTATATTCGTTTGTTGCAGAATTGATCAATTTCAGAAAAGGACTCAGAAGAGTCCTTTCTTTGTTTTAAGTGCTTGAAAACGATAGGGTTCTATGATAAAATCTTTAAATGATTTTTAGTGGAGTAAAGAAAAAATGTTCAAAAAGTTTTTCGGCGATAAAAGTTTTTATAAACGGCTGTTTGCTTTGGCGCTGCCCATCATGATCCAAAACGGGATCACCAACTTTGTGAATATGCTGGACAATATCATGATCGGCCGGGTGGGGACCGTGGAGATGAACGGTGTGGCGGTGGCTAACCAGCTGTTTTTTGTATTCAACCTTTGTATCTTCGGTGCTGTGTCCGGCGCGGGGATCTTCGGTGCCCAGTTTTTCGGCAAAGGAGATCATAAGGGCGTAAGAGACACCTTCCGCTTTAAGATCCTCTTTTGCTGCCTGCTGGCTATTGGAGGGATCGTGCTGTTTCTCTTCGGAGGGGAACAGTTGATCGGGTTATACCTGAAAGGGGAGGGGAGCGCTGCAGATGCGGCGGCCTCGTTAGGATTCGGCAAGGATTATATGCAGATCATGCTGATCGGTCTTCTGCCGTATACGGTGGTGCAATGCTATTCCAGTACCCTCCGGGAGACCGGCCGGCCCATGGTGCCGATGACTGCCGGCGTGGCGGCGGTGCTGGTCAATCTGGTATTTAATTATATTCTGATCTTCGGTAAATTCGGCGCTCCCGCTCTGGGTGTCAACGGCGCTGCCATCGCAACGGTGATCTCCCGCTTCGCAGAACTGCTGATCGTAGTATTCTGGACGCGCTTTCATGCTCATAAGAACCCCTTTATCATCGGAGCCTTCCACAGCTTTAAAGTGCCCCCGAAATTGGTGGGTCAGATCTTTGTCAAAGGGTTACCGCTGATGCTTAATGAAACCATGTGGGCTGCCGGTATTGCCATGGTCAATCAATGCTATTCGGTACGCGGTCTTGATGTGGTGGGCGCACAGAATATCTCTCAAACCTTCTGGAACGTTTTCTCTATCGTTTTTATGGCGGTAGGTGTTGCCAACGGCATCATCTTAGGGCAGAGGTTGGGCGCCAAGGATCATAAAGGAGCCAAGGATGCAGCCGTCAAGCTGATCACCTTCTCGGTTTTGGTCAGTATGGCGGTGGGGGTGATCTATGCTCTGGCGGCGGAATTTATTCCCCTTGCCTATAATACTACTGATGAGGTACGTCTCCTGGCTACCCGCCTGATGCAGATCAGCGCTCTGGCCATGCCGCTGGATGCCTTTGCTCATGCTGCCTATTTCACCTTACGCAGCGGTGGAAAGACCTTTATTACAATTTTGTTTGACAGTTGTTTTGTGTGGGCCATCCATGTACCCGCCGCCTTTATTCTAAGCCGCTATACAGCACTGCCGATCTTAGGCCTTTTTGCGGTGATCCAATTCTCCAATATTATCAAGGATGTTCTCGGTTACATTTTTGTAAAGAAAGGCATTTGGATCAAGAACATTGTATAAAACCGTACTTGACGAATCTATCAAATTATGTTAAATTAATCCTGAAAAAACGAAGAGGAGAAAATGAGATGTTTGTCCAATCACCGCCCATGGGATTTAATACCTGGAATACTTTTATGGAAGAGATCAATGAGGATCTGATCAAATCCACCGCCGATATGATGGTAGAGAGCGGTCTTTTGGCGGCCGGTTATAACTATCTGGTCATCGATGACTGCTGGGCGCTCCGTGAGCGGGATGCTGAGGGTAATCTGGTCGCTGATCCTGAAAAATTTCCTTCAGGTATGAAGGCGGTGGCCGATTATGTTCATTCCAAGGGCTTGAAGTTTGGCATGTATTCCTGTGTGGGCACCATGACCTGTGCCCGCTATCCCGGCAGTTATGGCCATGAGTATCGGGATGCCAAGACCTTTGCCGACTGGGGCGTGGACTTTTTGAAATATGATTATTGTTTCCGCCCTAAAAATACCAAGGGTGTGGATCTCTACCGCAAGATGGCCATCGCGCTGAAAAAGACCGGCAGAGACATTCTCTTTTCTGCCTGCTCCTGGGGTCATGATGAGACCAAGGAGTGGATCGATGCCACCGGCGCTAATATGTGGCGTGCTACCGGCGATATTAAGGAATCTTGGCAGCATATCCGCGACCTTGCCAGGCAGGGTGCGGAGATGAATTTCCGCAATTGGGCAAACTGCTTTGCCGATCTCGATATGCTGGTCGTCGGTATGAATGGCGAGGGTGCCTGTTCTATTACTGCCTGCAATGCCGATGAATACCGCACCCATTTCGGCTTTTGGGCCATGGCAGGTTCGCCTCTGATGATCGGCTGCGACATCCGCAAAATGGATGAGACCGCCAAAGAAATTCTTTTTAATAAGGATATCATTGCTATCAATCAGGACAGCGATATGAACCGCCCCCTGCAGATTGCCGCTTCCGATGAACAGGGCGATTGGAATGAGAGCGGGGAAGACACGTATACTCTTGTGAAAGTGTTGGAAAACGGCGATATTGCCGTTGGTTTCTTTAATTTTTCCGAAAAGAAGATGCGCCGCTATGTGACGCCCTCCATGCTGGGGCTGGATGCCGATATGCCTATTCAGTTTAAAGTAAAAGATCTTTGGAACGGTGAATATGTAGAGCTCTCCAATGAGACCCTCTTCCGTATCATTCAGCCCCATTGCTGTGAGATCTATCGCTATGAGGTGGCAAATGGCTGATTGCATCGGCTGCGGAAGGGAACTGACTCAAAATGAGATCGCTCTTCATAAAAAAATCAAGGATGTGCGGGATACGGAATTTTTTTGTATCCATTGTCTTGCCGGTTATTATAAATGCGAAGTTTCCGCCTTGGAAGAAAAAATGAAGCATTATATTTTTTTAGGCTGCCCCTTGTTTGAAGAAAATCAATAAAAAACAGCATCCCGATGGGATGCTGTTTTTAATTTTGTTCGTTTGGAAGATATTCGATAACATCAGAAACTTCACAATTGAGGATTCGGCAGAAATCGTCGATCTTCATGGTGCTGATTCCTTTGCCTTTTTTCATCCGGTCTATGGTTGCACTGCTGATGTGGTGTTTGTTGATCAGCGTATAGGTAGTGATGTTCTTCTTTTTTAAGGTCTCCCAGAAGGGACTGTAGCTGATCAATCTTTTCACCGCCTTTCATAGTTTAGCATAAATTGCAAAAATCATCTTGACAATAGTCATAATTATGACTATAATATGAGGCATGAATAAATTCTCTGGAAAAGCAAAAGAATTTTTGGCCGTAGGAAGCATCGCGCTTTTTCTCGGCGGAATGATTTATTGGCTTTATCGTCCGAAAAGCTATGTGGCGATGTGGATACCAGGTCGTTCATGGTTTCGATCCTTACGCGAATTCATGGGTTGGGGCAGCGTTCCTTTCGTGAAGTATTATTTTTCCGATTATCTTTGGGCGGTAGCGTTGTCCTGCGGTTTACATGTGATTTTTCAGCCCGAGATATGCGTCTCGGCTTTGTGTACCGTTGCGGTTGTCATATATGGCGGGGTATACGAATTATTGCAATATCTTGGTGTGATCGGAGGAACCGGAGATTTATGGGATGTTCTAATGTATATTTTAGCCGGGATAACGGTTAATATATTAAATTCAACTTACAAGGAGTAGGAAAAATGAAAAGAGTATCAAGGTTGATTTTGGCAATGGGCTTGCTGCTGACTTTTGGTTTGTTTGCTTTAGGCAGCGGCGAAAGCAGCACCACGGATGATCAGGGCAGCGGCAATTCCGAGGTTTCGGAAACCAAGGCAAATCTGGGTGACTATAATATCGAGATCAAGAGCTGCCGCCTTGCGACCGATTATGAGGGAAAGAAAGTTGTTATTGTAAATTACGGATATACAAATTACAGCGAAAATGCCAGTTCTTTTATGACGGCTGTTACGACTACAGTTTATCAAAACAGTGTTGGCTTGAATGAAGCTTATGTGTTAGATGATAGTGCAAATTACAGCGGAGATAATCAAACCAAGGAGATCAAGACCGGCGCTTCTTTAGATGTCGAGGTTGCTTATGAATTAAACGACGAAGTCACCGATATTGAAGTAGAAGTCAAGGAATGGATCAGCTTCAACGATAGCGTTGTTACCAAAACCTTCACTATCGTGTAATAACGAAGCTGTCCCCGTTGGCTTTGTTCTATTTTATATTGCTTGTTCATATATTGAATTAAAAGGAGGGCTGTGGGATGGAGCAGGAATATATGAATGGCAATCACCTCTTATCGGTGGAAAACCGTCAAAAGATTACGGCCACCGGAGTATTGGATGTGGATAGTTTTGATGAGAAAACGGTGGTGATCCTTACCAATATGGGCGTCCTGACGGTAGAGGGAGAGGACCTGCATATCAACCGTCTAAATGTAGAGCACGGGGACATCGCGGTGGAGGGCGCCATCAACCGCTTGCAATATAATGATCTGAAGGAAAAGGGCGGCGTCTTTAAGAGCCTCTTTCGCTGATGGGAGTAGATCTTTCGGCTCAGGCCGTTGCTTTTTTATGGACGGTGGTGCTGGGGGCGGCGCTGGGCGTTTTATACGATTGGTTTCGTATCGGCAGGATCTTAAAAAAGAAATGGGCTTTCACCGTCTTTTTGGAGGATCTGCTGTTCTCGCTCCTGGCGGCGGTGGCTACTGCCTATTGTTTTACCTTTACCAATCACGGACAGGTACGGTTGTTTTTATTGGCGGGGGAACTGCTGGGCTTTGTAATCTACCACAATACCGTAGGGGTATTAGTGACGGCACAGGCACGGTTCTTAGCTCGATTTTTAGCCTTTTGCGGGAAAAAGGCGCGAAAATTTATGAATTTTTTAAAAAAGCCCTTTATTTTTTTGAAAAGATGGTATACAATGAAAATGTATCACTTCAAAGAAAGGAAGGCCTTGCGTGAGAAAAGGATCCAGAGCAATCCAAAAAGGCGTAAAAGCAAAAAGGGCAAAGCAGATGAATCCCGTGGTACGGGGCATTTTGGTGGTTGCCTTAATTTACGTTGCCGGAAACATGCTCGCAACCTGCATCAAGCTGCAGCTTCAGATCCAGGAGAAAAAGGCCGAACTCAATGAGGTGCAGCAGAAGATCTCCAGTCAGACCGTTATCAATGAGGAACTGAACAATATTCTCAATGCCGAGATCGACAGTGCGTATGTGGAAAGTGTTGCAAGAGACCTTGGCTACGGCACCGTCGGAGAATTGGTTTACGAGAATATAACAGACGAATAAAAGGAACCCGTATGGGTTCCTTTTTTGGTGTCAAATTTACCAAAAATCTGCTGTCGAATTGGTGCGTTTTTTATATTGACTTTTATGACCCCGGGTAGTATAATATAGAAAATAAAAAATCAATCTTTAAAGCGATCCCGTGAGGTCGGCAAGATTTTCATAATGTTAAAGGTGAAAGTGCGTGCACTTTCGCTTTGCTGTGTGTTATGAAGCCTTGCCCTAAGCGGCAAGGCTTTTTTGAAAGGAATTTGAAATGCTGAAAATTCAGAACGCACTGATTTTTGAAAACGGAAAAATGCGGCAAGGGGAATTTACCGATTCCTCTGCATTGGTATCCGTTTCCCTGAATGAGTGTTCCTCTGATCGAGGTATTGCTGTTTTTCCCGGTTTTTGCGATGTTCATGTACATTTGCGAGAACCGGGATTTTCTTATAAAGAAACCATTCGCAGCGGTACGGAGGCCTCTGCAAGAGGCGGCTATACGGCGGTCTGCTCCATGCCCAATCTCAAGCCGGTTCCAGACTGTAAGGAGCATTTGGCCGAGCAGCTGAAATTAATTGAGGAACAGGCAGTCATCCATGTATATCCTTACGGTGCCATTACCGTAAACGAGGCAGGGGAGGCCCTTGCAGATTTGGAAGGGATGGCGCCCGATGTGATCGCCTTCTCCGATGACGGACGGGGTGTCCAGTCAGAGGAAATGATGCGGGAGGCAATGCAGCGCGCCAAAAAAATGGGCAAAATGATCGTAGCCCATTGTGAAGAGAATGCACTTCTGCGAGGTGGCTATATCCATGACGGTGAATATGCAAGACTCCATGGTCACAAGGGTATCTGCTCTGAGAGTGAGTGGAAACCTATTGAACGGGATCTGAAGTTAGTGAAAGAAACCGGCTGTGCCTACCATGTCTGCCATATTTCCACGAAGGAAAGTGTCGACCTGATCCGCAAGGCCAAGGCTGAAGGGCTCAATGTTACCTGCGAGACCGGTCCTCATTATCTGGTATTCAATGATATGGACCTAAAGGAAGAGGGCCGCTTTAAAATGAACCCACCCATTCGCTCCGAGGAGGATCGACGGGCACTCTTAGAGGGAGTTTTGGACGGCACGATTGATATGATCGCCACCGACCATGCGCCCCATAGCGCTGAGGAGAAATCCAAAGGCCTTGCGGGCAGCCTGATGGGTGTGGTGGGGATCGAAACCGCTTTTCCGGTGTTGTATACTAAGCTGGTTAAGCCGGGTACCCTATCTTTAGAGCGGCTGATCGAATTGTTAGCGGTCAACCCCCGCAAGCGATTCGGCATTCCGTTGGGAAAAGATTACTGCATCTTTGATTTGAATGCGGAATACAGGATCGACCCTGAGGACTTTCTGTCCATGGGGAAGGCCACTCCCTTTGAGGGATGGAAAGTAAACGGTAAATGCCTGCTGACTGTTGTGGACGGAAAAGCAGTCTATCAAGAATAAACGGAGGAAAAAAGAAAATGGCAAAGAGAACAGACTTAAAGAAAATTTTGATCATCGGCTCCGGCCCGATCGTCATCGGTCAGGCTGCTGAGTTTGATTATGCAGGCACCCAGGCGTGTCTTGCTTTGAAGGAAGAGGGTTATGAGGTTGTACTCTGCAACTCCAATCCCGCTACCATCATGACCGATACCACCATCGCTGATAAGGTGTATATGGAGCCTTTGACCTTGGAATATATCGCCAAGATCCTCCGCTATGAGCGGCCCGATGCTATCGTTCCCGGTATCGGTGGCCAGACCGGTTTGAATCTGGCTATGCAGTTGGAAAAGAAGGGTATTCTGAAGGAGTGCGGTGTGGAGTTGCTGGGTACCAGCAGTGAAAGCATCGAGCGCGCAGAGGACCGGGAGCTCTTTAAGGAGCTGTGCCAATCCATCGGTGAGCCGGTCATTCCCTCGGAGATCACCTATTCCATTGAGGAAGCCAAAGTGGCGGCTGCACGTATTGGCTATCCTGTTGTATTGCGTCCTGCTTTTACCTTGGGCGGCACCGGCGGCGGCTTCGCCTATAACGAGAAAGAACTGGAAGAGGTCGGACTCAATGCTTTCAAGCTGTCTCCCGTACACCAGGTACTGATCGAGAAGAGTGTGAAGGGCTATAAGGAAATCGAGTTTGAGGTTATGCGCGATTCCAATGACCATGCCATCACCATCTGCGGTATGGAAAATGTGGATCCCGTAGGTGTACACACCGGTGACTCTATCGTAGTAGCTCCGATTCTGTCTTTGAACGACCATGATCTCAAAATGCTCAACGACAGCGCAATCAAAATTATTCGTGAGCTGAAGATCGAGGGCGGCTGCAATGTGCAGTTTGCACTCAATCCCAATTCCAGCGAGTATTATCTGATCGAAGTCAATCCCCGTGTGTCCCGTTCTTCCGCTCTGGCTTCCAAGGCCAGCGGATATCCCATTGCTCGCGTTACCGCCAAGATCGCCATGGGCATGGCGTTGGAGGAGATCCCGGTAGCAGGCGGCACCGCTGCCATCGAGCCCTGCCTGGATTATATTGTGGCAAAATTCCCCCGTTTCCCCTTTGATAAGTTTGATTCTGCCCCCAACACGCTGGGTACCCAAATGAAGGCTACCGGCGAGGTCATGGGTATCGGCTCCACTCTCGACGAGTGCTTCCTCAAATCTGTGCGCTCTCTGGAGACCGGTGTATGTCATGTGCATCTGGCGAAGTTTGATGCGATGAGCAAGGAGGAGCTGCTTGATTATATCACAGAGTTTCGTGCAGACAATATTTACGCGATCACTCAGCTGCTTCGGTTGGGCTTATCGGTTGAAGAGCTGCATGAGGTGACGCAGATCACCGAACTGTTCTTAGAATGTCTCAAGCGCATCGTGGAGATGGAAACGATCCTGCGGGACAAGCCCGGCGATGTAAAGGTACTGCAGGCTGCTAAACAGATGGGTTTTTCCGATCCGATGATCGCCCGGCTGTGGAATACCGACGAGATCGCCGTGTATCAGCAACGTAAAGAGGCCGGAATCACCCCCGTGTTCCGCATGGTGGATACGCTGCACACCGGAAAATATATCGCTTATCTGTACTCTTCCTATATGGGCAAGAATGATTCCAGACTGACGGACAAAAAGAAGATCGTGGTTCTGGGCGCCGGCCCCATCCGCATCGGTCAGGGTGTGGAATTTGACTATTCCACCGTCCATGCGGTACAAACCATCAAGAAGGCCGGTTATGAGGCTATTATCATCAACAACAACCCCGAGACGGTATCCACCGACTATACCACCGCCGATAAGCTCTATTTTGAGCCGCTGACTCCGGAGGATGTGATGGCGATCATCGATTACGAACAGCCGGAGGGCGTGGTAGCTTCTCTCGGCGGCCAGACCGCCATCAACCTGGCAGAGCCTTTGATGAAACGAGGTGTCAAGATCATCGGCACCGACTGTGAAGCCATTGATAAGGCCGAGGATCGCAATCAATTTGAAAATCTGCTCAACGAACTGGATATCCCCCGTGCAAAGGGCTACGCGGTTACCAATATTGAGGACGGTGTACGGGTGGCCAATGAGATCGGTTATCCCGTATTGGTGCGCCCCAGCTTTGTACTGGGCGGCCGTGCGATGCAGATCGTAGCCAAGGACGAACATTTACGCCAGTATTTAAAGACCGCCGTTGAGATCGACGAGGATAAGCCGGTATTGGTCGATAAATATATCCAGGGTAAAGAGGTGGAGATCGATGCCATCTGTGACGGTCGCGACGTATTTATCCCCGGGATCATGGAGCTGGTGGAACGCACCGGTGTCCACTCCGGCGACTCGATCAGCGTTTATCCTACCTTTTCGGTTTCCGATAAGGTCAAGGGAACCATTCTGCAGTATGCCAAGAAGCTGGGCTTAGGCATTGGGATTATCGGTCTGTTCAATATCCAGTTTATCGTGGATGATGACGACAATGTCTTTATCATCGAAGTCAATCCCCGTTCCTCCCGTACGGTTCCCTTCCTCTCCAAGGCTACCGGCTATTCTCTGGCGGATATCGCTACCGAAGTTATTTTGGGCAAATCTCTTAAGGAATTGGGTATTTTTGATCTGTATCCTGAGGAGAAAGAGCGCTACTATGTGAAGGTTCCGGTATTCTCCTTTAATAAAATCAAAGGTCTGGATGCCTATCTCTCTCCCGAAATGAAATCTACCGGTGAGGCTATCGGCTATGATGATAAGTTGTCCCGTGCTATGCAGAAGGCGCTGATCGCCTCCGGTATGACACTGCAGAATTACGGTACGGTCATTGTGACCCTGGCCGACGAGGATAAGGAAGAGGCTTTGCCTCTGATACGCCGTTTCTACAATATGGGCTTCAACATCGAGGCCACGATCGGTACGGCCAACTTCCTGAAGGAAAACGGGATCCGCACCCGTGTACGGGGCAAGCTGTCGGAGGGCAGCGAGGAGATCCTGGAATCTATCCGCGCCGGATATGTAAGCTATGTAATCAACACCCGTGCTATCCTGTCGGGTGTGCATTATGAGGACGGCGTTGCCATCCGCCGTTGCGCTGTTGAAAACGGTGTGACCCTCTTCTCCTCTTTGGATACGGTGCGTATCGTATTGGATGTGCTGGAGGAGATCACCAACAAGGTTTCCACCATCGATGCAAAATAAAGAGGCTGCTATGAAACAGAGTATTTTTACTGTAAAAGAGAATACACGCCTGACCGACACCGTCCTGCGGATGGTATTGGCAGGGGATACCTCCGCCATTACTGCTACCGGCCAGTTTGTTAATGTTTTATTGGAGGGCAAATATTTGCGCCGTCCCATCTCTGTCTGCGATTGGGCAGAGGGCGAGCTGACTCTCATCTATAAAGTGGTAGGCGGCGGTACTGAACAGATGAGCAAAATGCAGGCGGGGGAGGAGTTGGATATCCTCTCAGGCCTTGGCAATGGCTACAATACTGCCAAATGCGGGGAGCGTCCGCTCCTCATCGGCGGCGGTGTTGGCGTGCCACCCCTCTATGCTCTTTGTAAAAAACTGATCGCCGAAGGGAAGGATCCTCATGTGATCCTGGGCTTTAATACCGCCCAGGAGGTCTTTTTGAAGCAGGACTTTGAGGCATTGGGCGTGAAAGTAACCGTTGCTACTGCCGACGGCAGTATGGGTGTCAAAGGCTTTGTTACCGACGCAATGAAAGAGTTGGATTACGACTATTTCTTTACCTGCGGCCCCGAACCCATGTTCAAGGCTATTGAGAAAATTGCCAAGACCTCCGGTCAGTATAGCTTTGAAGAGCGGATGGGCTGTGGCTTCGGCGCTTGCATGGGTTGTTCCTGTAAGACCAAATACGGCAATAAGCGGATCTGTAAGGAAGGCCCTGTGATGGAAAGGGAGGAGATCATATGGTAAACACAAAAGTCACCCTTTGCGGTACGGAACTGAAAAATCCCATTATCCCTGCCAGCGGTACTTACGGCTTTGGCTATGAGTTTGCCGACATTTATGATATCAATGTTTTAGGCTCCCTTTCTTTTAAAGGAACGACTTTGGAACCTCGGTTCGGCAATCCTACGCCCCGCATTGCAGAGTGTGCCGAAGGAATGCTCAATGCGGTGGGTCTGCAGAATCCCGGCGTGGACAAGGTGATCGCCGAAGAGTTGCCCAAGCTCAAAGCTTGCTTTGAGGGCCCTATTATGGCCAATGTCAGCGGCTTTTCTCTGGATCAATACCGGGAGACGGTGCGCCGTTTGGATGCAGAAAAACAGATCGCCTGGTTTGAGATCAATGTATCCTGTCCCAATGTTCACGGGGGCGGAATGAGCTTCGGTACCGATCCGAAAGCGGCGGCCTCTGTCACCGCTGAGGTGCGTAAGGTTACCGATAAACCCATTATTATGAAACTGACCCCTAATGTCACCGATATTGTCAGCATTGCCAAGGCTTGTGAAGAGGCCGGAGCAGACGGGATCAGCATGATCAATACTCTGTTGGGTATGGTCATCGACTTAAAGACCAAAAAGCCGGTGCTGGCCAATAAAATGGGCGGCTTTTCCGGCCCCGCCATCAAGCCGGTGGCCGTTCGGATGATTTATCAGGTGTATGAAGCCGTAAAGATTCCCATCGTGGGTATGGGCGGTGTATCGAATGCTGAGGATGTCATCGAGCTGATGCTGGCAGGCGCCACCGCTGTTCAGGTGGGGGCGGCCAACCTGCGGGAGCCTTTCGCCTGCAAGAGGATCATTGAGGATCTTCCCAAGGCGATGAAAAAATACGGAATTACGAATTTGCAAGATATTATAGGAGGAGCACACTAATGGGCAGAGATGTAATCATCGCCTGCGATTTCGCAAGCAAGCAAGACACTTTGAAATTTTTGGATCTCTTTAAGAACGAAGAGCGTAAACCCTTCTTAAAGATCGGCATGGAGCTTTTTTATGCAGAAGGCCCCTCGATCGTGCGTGAGTTGAAGGAACGTGGCCATAAGATCTTTTTGGATCTGAAACTGCATGATATTCCCAACACTGTCAAAAAGGCCATGGCTGTTCTGTCCCGTCTGGATGTGGATATGACCAATCTTCATGCCGCCGGTACCATTTCTATGATGGAGGGCGCCCTAGAGGGGCTCACTCGACCCGACGGTACCCGTCCCTTACTGATCGCCGTTACCCAGCTGACCTCTACCGATCAGGAACGGATGGAACGGGATCTGCTAATCAAGGAACCCATTGATCAGGTCGTGATGCACTATGCCTCCAATGCGGCTAAGGCCGGTTTGGACGGTGTGGTCTGCTCTCCTCTGGAGGCAGGTAAAGTTCATGATACCTGCGGTAAGAAGTTTCTGACCGTCACCCCCGGTGTTCGGTTTGCCGACGGGGATGTGGGGGATCAAAAGCGTGTGATGACCCCTGCTGAAGCCAAGAAGGTGGGCAGCGACTATATCGTGGTGGGCAGACCCATCACCGCTGCTGAGGATCCCGTGGCTGCTTATCGCCGCTGCGTTGAAGAATTCTGCGATTAAGGAGAAGGACAATGGAAGGTTATAAAAGAGAATTTATTCAATTTTTAGAGAGTGCCGGCGTATTGAAGTTCGGCGATTTTACCGCAAAAAGCGGCCGTAAGATTCCTTATTTCATCAACGCAGGTCAGATCAAGACCGGCGAAGAAATTGCGAAATTAGGCGAGTTTTACGCTAAAGCTTATTTTGAGAAGGTGGGAAAGAAGCGCACCGTTCTCTACGGCCCTGCTTATAAGGGGATCCCCATTGCCGTATCTGCATCGGTTGCTTTGGCCAAGAACGGTCTGGATGTTCCTTTCTTCTTCAACCGCAAAGAGGCGAAGGATCACGGGGAAGGCGGCATCTTTGTGGGCTATGTTCCCACCGCAGGCGAAGAGATCGTCATTGTAGAGGATGTTATCACTGCCGGTACCGCGATCCGTGAGAGCATGGCTAATCTCTCCACTTTGGAGGGCGCCAAAGTTGCCGCCACCTTTGTAATGGTAGACCGTAAGGAAAAGGGCCAGGGGGAGAAGGGCGCTATGCAGGAAATCGAGGATGAGTTCGGTTTCCCTGTATATTCCGTTGTGGATGTTTATGATATCATCGAGTACCTGGAAGAGGATGAGGCCAATGCAGAAAATGTGGCCCGTATCAAGAACTATCTGGCCGTAAACGGTGCAAAAGCATGAGAAGCTTAATTGATATTTTAGAACTCTCTACCGCTGAGATCGATGAATTGGTGGCGGTGGCAGAGGACATCATTGCCAACCCGGAGAAGTATCAGGAAAAATGCAAGCATAAGAAGCTGGCTACCCTCTTTTTTGAGCCCTCCACCCGTACGCGCCTTTCCTTTGAGGCAGCCATGTACGAGTTGGGCGGAAATGTCCTCTCCATGGCAAGCGCCGGCAGTTCCTCTGCTGCCAAGGGCGAGAGCGTTGCCGATACGGCGAAGACCATCAGCTGCTATGCCGATATCATCGCCATGCGTCATCCCAAAGAGGGCGCGCCTATGGTGGCGGCCATGAATGCCTCCATCCCGGTTATCAACGCCGGTGACGGGGGCCATAACCATCCCACCCAGACTTTGGCAGATCTTCTGACCATCTGGAGGGAGAAGGGGAGATTTACCGGTTTGACGATCGGTCTCTGCGGCGACCTGAAATTCGGCCGTACCGTTCATTCTTTGATCGCGGCAATGGCTCGGTATACCGGAAACCGGTTTGTACTGATCTCTCCCGAGGAACTCAAGCTGCCCAGCTATGTGAAAAAGGATATTCTGCAAAAGAACAATATCCCTTATACCCAGACCACCGATCTGGAGGATGCTTTGCCTGAACTGGATATTCTCTATATGACTCGCGTACAAAGAGAACGGTTCTTTAACGAAGAGGATTATCTGCGGCTGAAGGATAGCTATATTCTCACTCCCGAAAAGCTGGAAAAGGCCAATGCGGATATGAAAATCCTGCATCCGCTGCCTCGCGTCAATGAGATCAGCCTGGGCGTCGATGCCGATCCCAGAGCCGTCTATTTCAAGCAGGTCTTAAACGGCAAATATATGCGGATGGCTCTGATTTTAAAACTGCTGGAGGTGAAGT
>JAFUNM010000022.1 GCA_017482195.1 Clostridia bacterium | reverse complement strand
GGCAGTTTTGAGATACAGATTTTTCGTTCAGGCGACGCAATAAAATTCCCGCAATGCTGACGCATTACGGGAATTTTTTGTTTTGTATGAGCGGAAAAGATGCTCTCAAAACCGCTTCTTCCTTGCGGAGGACTGCCCTTGCCTTCCTTATTTTTTTCTTTACTTTTGGAAAAAACTGTGTTACAATATAGAAAAGTGTTCCAAATGGAACACTTTTGAGAGGTAAGTTGATGAGAAAAGGCGTTCTTGACAATTTATTTCTTTGGGAGGGTCTCCCGGAGGAAACCATCAATAACTGCCTTGCGGTGCTGAAGGCGCCGGCGATCTTTGAGAAAGGCGACACCATCTACAGCGAGCGGGATTTCCCCCGCGCCTTTGCGGTAGTGCTGGAGGGGCGAATCTCGGTCTGCTCTCATAGCGGCGCGCGGGTCAGGACCTTTGAGGCAGGCAATGTTTTCGGCGTGACCGCTCTTTTCGGCAGCGCGCGGTATGCGTCCACTATTACCGCCCTTTCCAGAGTGAAGCTTCAGTTTATTGAAGAAGAGCTGTTGGAACGGTGGATGGCGGACTATCCCGCGATCTCCATGAATTATATCCGTTTTTTGCACCGGAGGATCCTATACTTAAATGATAAGATCCGATTGTACACCGAGGGCTCGGCGGAACAGCGGCTGATGGGCTATATTGAGACCCACACCTCCGCCGACGGTGAGATCCTTCTGCCCGGCAACCTGGCGGCGCTGGCGCGGGAGCTGAACATCGGGCGCACCAGCCTTTACCGTACCCTGGAGCAGCTGACGGAAAAAAAGAAAATTTATAAAAAAGATACCAAGTGGTATCGGGAGGGAAAAAATGAAGAATTTTAAAAGAGTAATGTGTTTGATTTTGGCGCTGGTATGTGCTACAATGTTATTTACCGGCTGTAAGGAAGAGCCCGAGGTAGCGCCCAATGTATTCGCCATCGCCGGTCCCACCGGCGTGGGCATGGTCCACCTGATGGAGGAATACGGTGTTACTTTGGCTTCCGCCGCTGACGAAGTGGTGGGCAAGTTTGTGAACGGAGAAGCGGATATCGCCGCGCTGCCCACCAATGCCGCCGCCGCGCTTTACAATAAGTTGAACGGTGAAGTGACCGTTCTCTGCGTCAACACCCTGGGTGTGCTCTATATGATGGACAATACCGATACGGTAAAATCCATGGCAGATCTCAATGGCAAGACCATTTATGCCATGGGCGAGGGTGCCAATCCCCAGTATATTCTGGAGTATCTGCTGAAAGAGAACAATGTGGAAGCAACTATCAAGTTTGCGGCTTCCAATGATGAACTAACCGCCAAGATGGTCTCCGGCGAAGCCGAGATCGCCATGGTTCCCCAGCCGGTGGCAACCACCGTTCAGACCAAGACCACCTTTAAGATTGCACTGGATATGACCGAGGAATGGTCCAAGGTCAACCCTGACAGCCAGCTGATGATGGGCTGCCTGGTGGTGCGGGATGAATATCTCAACAACAATAAAAAGACAGTAGAAGCTTTCTTGGAAAAATATGCCGCCTCGGTAGAACTGGTCAACAGCGATGTTGCCGGTGCCGCTACCCTCTGCGAGACCCATAGCATCATCCCCAAGGCTGCCGTTGCCCAGAAAGCCATTCCCTACTGCAATATTACCTATGTGACCGGTGCGGAAATGGAAAAGGGTCTTTCCGGCTATCTGGAGGTACTCTTTAATGCCAATGCGAAGTCCATCGGCGGTGCAATGCCCGGCGAAGACTTCTATTACGGAGCATAATTCAAGCTCCTCTCCGGTTACACGGAGAGGAGCTTTTTTCTTATGAAAACAGGATTAGTATTAGAGGGCGGCGCCATGCGCGCCATTTATACTGCAGGCGTTTTGGATGTATTTATGGAAAACGGACTTTGGTTCGATGGACTTCTGGGTGTTTCTGCCGGTGCCATCCATGGCAGTGTATACTTAGGCAACCAGCCGGGGCGGACCATCCGGTATTATAAGAAATACAGCCGCCACCGCAAATTCATGAGCTTTTATTCCCTTGTGACCACCGGCAGTCTGGTGGGAGAGCAATTCTGCTACCACGACCTGCCCGACCGCCTGGATCCCTTTGACTATGATACCTTTTCCAAAAGCCCCACTGCCTATTACGCGGTCTGCACCGATCTTGAAACAGGCAAGGCAATCTATCCGCGGTGCACCGATCTCAAAAAAGAGATGGACTATATGCTGGCATCGGCTTCCATGCCCATGGTCTCCCGGATCGTGGAAGTAGACGGAAAAAAGTTGCTGGACGGCGGCGTTGCCGACAGCATCCCGGTGCAAGCCGCCAAAGATTTAGGCTATCCCAAGCGGGTGGTGGTTTTGACCCAATGCAAGGGGTATCGGAAAAAGCCCATGAACCTTACCTTAGCAAAGTTACTCTATAAAAAATATCCCGCCTTTTTGGAAACCATGGCAAACCGCCATACTATCTATAACTCCACCGTTGAGGAGATCGAACGGCTGGAGGCAGCGGGTGAAATTTTTGTCATCCGTCCTACTGAGGATTTAGCAATCGGGCGGATGGAAAAGGACCCCCAGCGCCTGGAGGCGCAATATAACTTAGGCCGCAAGGACGCTGAGACGCGCCTTGCCGCCCTAAAGGATTGGTTAAATGAAAATTAAACTCCCCCATTGGCTTAAAATGACGGCCAGCACCCTCCTCTGGATCCTCCTTTGGTGGGTCATCAGCCTGCTCATCCATAAAGAACTGCTGGTCCCCACTCCGTCGCAGACGCTAAAGGCCCTTTTGCTTTTAGCGGCGGATCCTGCCTTCTGGCTGGCGGCGGCATCCTCTATGCTCAGGATTTTAGCCGGCTTCGGCATCGCCGCGGCGGTGGGCACTGTCGGCGGCATCCTCTCGGATCGATGCAAGCTCTTTGACTGGCTTTTTGCACCCCTGTTGCACCTGATCCGTTCGGTGCCGGTGGCATCCTTTATTATTCTGGCTTTGGTATGGATCCAAACCCCCTACTTACCGGTCTTTATCTCCTTTTTGATGGTAGTGCCTCTCTTTTGGGGGAATGTGCGCACCGGCATGGCAAACACCGATGTGAAGGAATTGGAGATGGGCAGAGTTCTGGGACTTTCCCGCAAGCAGATCTGGAAAGAGATCCGTCTGCCGGCGCTTGCCCCCTATTTCCGCACCGCCTGCGTTACCGGCTTGGGCTTTGCCTGGAAAAGCGGCGTTGCTGCTGAGGTCATCTGCCGCCCGGATCATTCCTTGGGCGACCTTTTGCAGACAGCCAAGCTGCAATTGGAGACCCCCGCCGTTTTTGCGCTGACGGTGGTCATCGCCCTGCTCTCCTTGGGCCTGGAGCTACTTTTGAATAAGATCTGGAAGGAGAAAACGATATGATCGAATTCAAGAATATCTTTTTCTCCTATGGAGAAACGGAAGTATTAAAGGATTTTTCCCTGCGACTGCCGCCCCAAGGGCATCTCGCCCTGATGGGTCCCTCCGGCTGCGGAAAGACCACCCTCTTAAGACTACTGATGGGCTTGGAAAAGCCTGCCGCAGGCAGGATCGAAAACGCGCCTTATCCGGTTGCCGCGGTATTCCAGGAGGATCGGCTGCTCTCCCATAAGACGATTTTGGAAAACGCCGCCCTTGCGGACGGTGATACCGAAAAGGCAGCCACCATCTTAGAAAAGCTGGGTCTTGGTGTAAATTTACACCAATATCCCAAGGAGCTTTCCGGCGGCATGAACCGAAGAGTTGCCATTGCCCGTGCCCTTTGTACCCCCTCTTCCCTTTTGGTTTTAGATGAACCCTTTAACGGACTGGACGATGAAACCAAAAAGCAGACCGCCGCCCTCATCCTTGAGGAATGGCAGGGCGCCATTCTGATGGTGACCCACTTAAAAGAAGAGGCCGAATTGCTGCAAGCAGAAATTCGGCCGATGAATTATTAAAAAATGCGGCGAACGCCGCGTTTTTTTCTTTTTTATGGGTTATCCTATTTTTGAGGTGAAAAAAATGAATAAAAAGAAATATAACGAATATCTCAAAAAGGTGACCCCCAACTCTCCCATTGTGAAAGACTGCATTCTCGCCTTTATTGTGGGCGGACTGATCTGCTGCGTGGGACAGGGCGTTGCCCATATCTTGACTAATTGGATCCATAAGGAAGAGGTACGGCTGTGGCTGCCCATTATCATGGTCTTTCTGGGCGCCCTTTTTACCGCCTTCGGCGTCTACGATAAGCTGGGCAAATTCGCCGGCGGCGGCTCCATCATCCCTATCACCGGCTTTTCCAATTCCATCACCAGCGCCGCAATGGAATTTAAGCAAGATGAGCGTGATATAATAGGACTCAGTCGGAAAGCCCCATAACAATTTCGGGTGAGTATGATGATTTAGTCCACAATACACTATGGAAAGGAGCGAGTATTCAATTCACCCAAAAGGTGACTGCCACAGAGTCAGACAGTTTTCCCTGTCTGGCTCTTTTTCTATACAATTATATCATAGAGCTTGTACGGAGGCAATAATATGAGAGAAGGTGTACTTGT
>JAFUNM010000021.1 GCA_017482195.1 Clostridia bacterium | reverse complement strand
GGCGTTTCGCAATAGACGGTTCCGTTTTCGGCATAGACGGTTCCGTCAAGGAAATATACTTTACCGTTGATATAATGAAAATTCAAAGCCTTTTCGGCAGGAATAACATGAAGTTCCACATCCTCCACCGTATTGACTCCGAAATTTAAGGGAAGGATCTGCCCATTTACTTTGCAGGCGGGGGCAACGCCGGGACATTCGGCAAAGTAGCAAACCGTCTTACCGTCTTTTTCTTCTTTTACGATGGGCTGAGCCAGAATATAATCAAATTTGGTATTTCCCAAGGTGATATTAAAAGGATAGAAGAATAAGCTGTCAGGCAAAATGTCGATCGCAGGCAAAGAGATGGTCTGATCCTCCATCAGCAGGTCCACCTGATAGTCCTTGAAGGTCTCATACTGCAAGCCCTTTTCATGAGTGCCGGCGAAGAAATAGCCACAGCCGTTCTCACCCATTCGTACCGCGCATTTTACAAAGGAAATGTCCATGGGATCCTTGGATTTCCACTTGGGGAAGAAGGCCTGTTTGGCAGGGATATCAGGATCAAATTCCTTGATAAAGAGATGCATCAGGCGCAGTCGGTCGCCGTGCTCACGGCAAACACCCCAGCGACTCAAGGGAGCCTGAAAATCATAGTCGATCATAGCATAATCGTTGTGTGCGCCTACTGCTTTATTTTCCTGCAGAACACGGTGGCTTTGATTTCTGCCGCCGCTGAACATATAGTAACCGATCCAGTTGAGGCCGGCAGCAAAGCGGCCAAAGCCGGTGGCATAACCGTCGGTAGGAGTGATGACCGGGCGACGATGATGGGTAACCTGGTTGCCGGGGCCCACCTCACAACTGGCATAGGGCATTTCATCAAAGGCATCGGCATCCTCATTGGCATCGATGCTCTCGGCCTCTTCATTCATATCAGCGCCGATCTCCACATCGATCTTGGTGGAGGCGATGGTGGCGCGGTCGTTGGGCTCCAGAGGGCCGATCTTTTTGTCCCAGGGGGCATCGGGATAGGTACCGAACATGGCCACAAAATGGGGATCTGCCAGGGATGCTTTCACCGACCAGGCGGTCATGGTGAAATAGGGCGCCTTATAGCCGATCTCCTCCAGAAGATCGCGGAGTGTGTGCAGATGGGAAGTGCCTTTACGGTATTCATTTTCTACCTGAATACCCATAACGGTCTCTCCGTCCAGATAAGGTTTCACTTCCCGGTAAAGTCGTGTCCAATAATCTCTCACCTCATTGAGATAAGCAGGATCATCGGTGCGCTTGTTCTCCATTTTATTGATCCGCTCCGGCATACCTCCGTAGATGACCTCGGCATGGCAGAAGGGGCCGATCCGCAGGATGCAGGGCATACCAACTTCCTTACAGGTGGCCAAAAAAGCGGCGATATCATTGTCGCCCTCAAAGTCAAATTCGTTTTTGAACTCTTCGTGATAGTTCCAAAGTACATAGGTGGAAACGGCATTGAGTCCGCATTCCTTCATTTTCAGAAGGTTCTCTTTCCAGCGATAGCGGGGGACTCTGGAATAGTGCATCTCACCGGCAATGATCTCAAAGGGTTTGCCGTCTTTGGTGAAATAAAGGGTGTTTTGACCGTACCGGCTTTCCATATTGGAATAGGTAAGGCGCTCGCCTTTTCCAACCGGTTTGTGGTGTACTTTGATCTGAGTTTTCATCACAACTTCTCCTTATCCTCTCAAAGTTGAGTACAGTATAACATATAAACGAAAAAAAGCAAGAAAAAATCCATTTTTTCTTGCTTTTGAATTTGTTACTTTTTGCCGGTGGATCCGAATCCGCCGTCGGCGCGGGCGGTCTCGCTTAAAGTATCGGTTTCGATAAAGATTCCCTGGGGGCAGGGGAGAAAAACCATCTGGGCGATCCGTTCACCTTTCTCGATGGTTTGTGTCTCCTTGCTTTGGTTATAGAGGGAAATCAGGATCTCGCCCCGGTAATCTGCATCGATCACCCCCACTTTATTGGCAGGTGCCAGACCACGTTTGGTAGCAAGGCCGCTGCGAGCGAAGATAAAACCGCCATAGCCCCGGGGGATGGCCATGGAGAGCCCTGTGGGGATCAGCTTGGTCTCGCCGGGAGCGAGGGTCGCCTCCTCTATGCTGCAAAGATCGGCGCCTGCCGCATCCGCAGAGCCGTAGCGGGGAAGAAACGCATCGGGATGGAGTTTTTTAATTTGAATCTTCATTCCAAACACCTCAGTTCAGATGATTTTTGAAATATTGGTCAATACCGTCGGCAATGGCTTGAGCCAAGGTATCTGTGTTATTTACGATCCATTGAGCCTTTTCGGGAATGTCGTGGAACTCCACTTCCAAATAAGCCACCGCCATGGTGGGCTCGTTCAACTCGTGGAAGGGTGCACCGTCGGGGCCGAGGCACAGGTAATCCTCTTTATAAGCATTAGTGCTGAAGGGAGTACCGGTCACCTTCGCCAGTGTGTCGAAGAGATACCGCCCCAGTTTTACAGAGCTCTCCCGATCTCCCCGGTAGAATACGGTGGTTCCCACACCGCCGCCGGCATTGGAATGAATGGGCACATAGATATCTGCGCCCAGCTCGATGGCCTCATCCGGCCGGTCATAGATGCTTTTGGTTTTTGAAGCAATGACCACGCGGTAGCCCAAGGCCTCCAGTTTTTTCTTGGCGGCCTCTGCCACCTTGTTCATCTCGTCGCCCTCGTTGGCATTAATTCCTGCATAAGGATTGGTAAACTGATTAGAGGGAGAGAGATAAATCAGGGGAGAATTTTGCCCCTCAGGGTTTTCGGTAGGCTCGCCGCTGGGCCACTTAAAGCCCCAGTCGTAATCCTTCAAAAAGAGCCGTCCGAAGATGGCGGCACTCTCCGCCCGGGAGATGGCATTTTGCGGCTGGATCTCCCGCTGCTGATTTCCCTTGATGATCTCACCCAATGCTGCCGCAACGGCACTCTTGGCATAATCGGAAACCTTATCGAAGTCAACGGGATCTACGCCGCTTTCTCCGACCTCCTTTTCAAGATCTAACGCGGCCAGTTCTTCGTCGGTATATTGGATCCGCATCAGCATCAAAACAGCATCCTCACGGGTAATGGGATCCTCCGGGTTGCATAGACCCATATCGTCGCCCCGCAGAATGCCCGCTTTGCGGCAGGCTTCCACCGATTCGTAATACCAACTTTCAACAGAAACATCGGTGAATGGGGCCGCCGCCGTAGAAGAATTTTCGATCATTACGGTGGGATCGGTTCTCCAGGTACGATAGATGATGGCAGCCATTTCTGCGCGGGTGATAGAGGTGTCCGGCAGGATCTTTTTTTCATCGTCTCCTTCAAAATAGCCTACCCGCATGCAGGCAGCAAAGTAAGGGTATGCCCAATGCGCTTCGGTAATATCGGTCATTTGAGCAATGGGATTGTTTTCAGAGACCACAATGACGGTAAAGTAAAAAACATGATCATTGACCGTTACAGTCACCGTTTTGTTACCGGGCACAGAGGTGTCAAGGCCTTGGCAGTTGTCTGCGGAGAGGGGATAGGAAATTTGAAACGCCAACTTGGAATAGATTACCTTACCATTGGTATAATCCGGCGCTTCGCCTACCTGATAATAGACCTTGTCGGGAGCAACCAATGTGTAGGTGGCATCCTGATTAGGGGTGGGAGTCGGTGTCGGCACAGGGGTTAGATCCGGCTCTTCTTCCGGTTCCTTCTCCGGGTCCTCCTCGGGTTCTTCCTCCGGTTCCTCTTCCGGCTCGTCCTCGGAGTCTTGGGAATTTCCGCCGATGACGGTGCCCGGCAGCGTTCCTACCGACGGCAAAGCCGCCAACGCGGAAACAGAAAAACTAAAAAGCATTAAAACGATCAATAACAGGGATAAAAACTTTTTCATGAAATACCTTTCTACATATGTATGGGAAGTGCGGCGGGCAGGACAGCAAAATCGCAGCGCTCCATGTCGCTGATCTCGCCATCCACATTGACTCGCAAAGTGCTGTTTCGGGTTAAGGTCTTTACCTGTACCGTGTCGGCACGGCAATGAACAACGGTGTGCTTGAAGGTCAGGATCTTTCCTGCCAGAAGACCGGGCAGATAGCTGCACATTCTGGGGCGGGAGCAATCGGCAATGACAGTCAGCTCCAGCTTACCGTTGGTGGGATCGGCTTCAGGGGCAATGGGAATACCGCCGCCGATATATTTTCCGTTGGCTACCGAAAAAACCAAGCAATCGCCGCGGAAAACCTCTTTTCCGTCAGCGGAAATGGCCATGGAACGGCTTTTATGGGTAAAGATTGCAGAAATCACGCCCCAAAGATAAGAGAGTGGTCCTTTGATATAGCGTCTGGCTTTGAAGGCATGATCCAGTACCGTTACATCAAAACCGGCTCCGCACTCATTGGCAAAAAGTTTGTCGCCCACCTTGCCGACATCAATGGTGCGAACTTCAGCGTCCAGAATATGCTCCAGCGCTGCTATCGGTTCAATGGGTACGCCCAGACTTTTTAAAAAGTCGTTGCCGGTTCCGGCAGGAAGGGTCGCTACCGGCATTCCGCTGCCTAAAATACCCCGCACCACCTCTAAGAAGGTGCCGTCGCCGCCTACCGCGATCAGAAATTCCGGTTCTTCGGCGGCTGCATTGTATTCACCTGCTGCCTTTTCAGCCAGGGCTTTGGCAGAGCCGTAAGCCTCTGCTTCCCAGACACGGAAGGACAGATTTTTTTCTTTTAAGGACTTGATCGCCGTATTTACGACCTTTTTCGACTTGCCGTTTCCAGCGTCGGGATTGACAATAAGCGTGATCATCTGGACATTTCCTCCAAATTTCCCTAAAATTCGCGGAATTTATTATATCAAAAAAAGGCGAAAAATGCAATAGAAAAAGCAGTTCGCCTCCGTTCTCCAAATTTTTCCTATAATGGGAAACGGGAGGTGAACCATATGAATCTCAATGAGCAATTGATCCAAGGTATTGCCGCTGCATCGGAAATGACTCTTGTGCAGGTGGAGGAGGCGCTGGCCGACGGTGCTAACCGTACCTTAGGCGAGCTGACCGCCTTGTCGCTGATGAAAAAGGCAGCGGAGGGCGGGATGGATGCGGTGAAACTGATGCGGGAATTGTCCAAAAATGAGCATTGCGCAGAGTTTCCCCGGGTGGAGATCCGGGTGATCGGGCCAGACGATGAGTAAGTCAAACTTTACCTTAAAGATTACGCCCCTGCAATACCGTTTTATGAATGCGAAAGAGGACGAGATCCTCTTCGGCGGTGCAGCGGGCGGCGGTAAGAGTTTCGGTCAGCTGGCGGATGCTCTTCAGTATGCCCTGCGCTATCCCGGTTCCCGCCAGTTGTTGCTGCGGCGGACACTGCCGGAATTGGAGACCTCCCTGATCCGTACCGCTCTCACGGTCTATCCGTCCTCATTGTTTCGGTATGTTTCCTCTCGTCATACGGGTACTTTCTCCAATGGTTCCATTCTGGATTTCGGGTATTGTGACAGTGAGCGTGATGTCATCCGCTACCAATCGGTGGAATATGATGTTATCCGCTTCGATGAACTGACCCATTTCACTGAAAGTATGTATCTCTACTTAATGTCCCGTCTGCGGGGTGCTGCTCCGTATCCCCGTCAGATGAAGAGCACCACCAATCCCGGTGGGATCGGTCATGATTGGGTCAAGCGGCGGTTTGTGGATCCCGCTCCTTCCAATACGATCATTCAGGATGAATTCGGTACCCGCCGTTTCATTCCCGCCAAGGTGGCGGATAACCAATTCCTTACCGCCGGGGATCCCGATTATGTCAAGCGACTGCAGCGCTTGCCGGAGCGGGAACGCAGGGCACTTTTAGAGGGGGATTGGGATCTTTGTGAAGGGCGGTTCTTTACCCGTTGGGATCGCAGCATTCATGTCTGCGACCCCTTTCCCATCCCGGAGCATTGGCGCGTCTATTTTGCTATGGATTACGGCTTGGATATGTTTGCCGGCCTTTTTATTGCCGAGGATGAGCAGGGCTTTTTCTATGTATTCCGAGAGCTTTATGAGTCGGGACTCATTGTATCGGAGGCGGCCAAGCGGATCTGTAAGGTCTCTCCGCCACGATGTCCTTACTATGCTCCGCCGGATCTCTGGAGCCGGCAAAAGGATACCGGTAAAGCCATTGCCGACCTTTTCCGAGAGCACGGTGTTCCTCTTACTCGGGTCAGCGCCGCCCGCGCCCCCGGTTGGGCGCTGCTGCAGGAGTGGTTGATGCCCCGTCCCGATCGGGACGGTAACCAAAGGCCAAAGCTGCAGATCTTCTCTACCTGCACCAATTTGATCCGCTGCCTGCCTTCTCTGGAGTGGGATCCCGCTGTGCCGGGAGATTGCCGCACCGAACCCCATGAGCTGACTCATGCGCCCGATGCCTTACGGTATTTTGCTATGGGACATCCGGGCAGTGTGCGGCGCAATCCAAAAAAACACGCCCCCGACCTATTGGGGGGCTACAGAAAGGAATTGATTATATGACCATTGGGTCTTGGATCGGAATGATCTTTTTTATGATCCTTGCCGTTGCCTCCTATCGATTTGGACTGGCGGACGGTCTTTCCGCTGCCCGTCGGGGAAGGCTGATGGGCAGAAAGGCGGAAAAGCAGGATCACCTGCTGGAAAAAATAAATGCCTATGACGGCAGAAAGGGAACCTATGAGCCAAACAAGTGAACAGATCTGGCGGGAGTATCAGGAGGGTACTGCCCTTTTGACCCGGGATGGATTTTATGATCGCAGCGAGGAGTGCCAGTATTTCTACAGCGGCGACCAGTGGCGGTATTTGCCCACCGACGGGGAACGTCTGCCGGTCTACAATATCATTGAACCCATCGTAAAATATAAAACTGCAGTCGTGGCGCAGAATACGCTGACCGTTAATTATGATTTTGATACCTCGGATCAGCCGGCCCTGGCCGGGATCTGCCGGCAAGCAGAGCAGCTGCTTAATCAAAATGCCCGTCTTCTTTGGGAGCAAAATCAGATGGATCAAAAATGTTGGGAGGCGGTGGAGGATGGCTGCGTCAACGGCGCTTCCTACCTTTATTTCTATATGCAGGGCGGAAAGCTCAAAAGTGATCTCTTAGACAGTGTGAACCTGATCTTCGGGGATGAGCAGGAGGACGATATCAATGAGCAGCCCTATATCCTTATTGTTCGCCGCCGTTCGGTGGAGCAGGTCAAGAGAGAGGCTAAGGCCAACGGCATCCCCGAAGAACAGATTTTACAGATTACTCCCGATCAGGATCAGATCTGCCAGAGCGGAAAAGAGAATCGTCAGGAGAGCACACTTCCCGGAAACCGCAAATGTACCTCTATTCTGAAATTTTATAAAAAGGATGGAGATGTCTGCTTTGTTCAGGCGGTAAGAGGTTGTCTTTATCATCCGGAAACCGTACTGGAGGGTGTAACACGCTATCCTATCGCACCCTTTATTTGGGCACGAAAAAAGGGAACCTGTCGGGGCCGCGGCGCGGTAGAAGGACTCATTGCCAACCAAATTGCCATCAATAAAAATCTGGCACGGATGGATATTGCCATTCGGCGGTTTGCTTTTCCTAAGCTGGTATATAATGCGCCTCGCATCCAGAATGTGGAGGATATCGAAAAGATCGGTGCCTCCATCGCGGTGGATGATCCCAATGTAAAAATCGGCGAGTTGATCTCTTACGTGCAACCGGCCGGTATCAACAGTGTAGCCTATAGCTTTATGAACAATATGATCACCACCACTCGCGAGCTTTGCGGTGCAGGTGATGCGGTGACCGGCCAGATCAATCCCGAGCAGGCCAGCGGCGCTGCTATTGTAGCTGTACGGGATGCGGCGACTTTGAATTTGAATTTTGCCGTCTCCCAACTGGCTCGGTTTGTGGAGGATGTGGCTCTCATTTGGTATGACCTGCTCAAGGCCTATCATCCTGCCGGCCTCACCGTAGGCGGAAAAACTATTCCGGCTAAATTATTGCAGGCGCTGATACCGCGGGTGCGGGTAGACCTTTCTCCCGCCAATCCTTATTCTAAATATGCCCAGGAACAGACTCTGCAAAATCTGCTGAGCGCAGGTTATATCAGCTTTCCTGAATATGTGGAGGCCTTAGATGACGATGCCAACGCCCCCAAGGAAAAACTGCGTTCTATCGTATCCGCAAGAACCATCGCAGAGAATAGCGTAAAAATCCAAACTTCGCAGGAAACAGCGTAAAAATCCAAAAAGGAGGATCCTATGAACGAAATGAATGAGACCGCTACGGTCGAAGAAACCCCGCAGGAGCAGAACACCCTTGTAGAAGAACCCCAAAAGGGAGACGAAATGCCTCCCGAAGAGCGGGCCAAGCAAGCCTCCCGCCGACGGGCGGTAGAGCAACGCGCTAAGGAACTGCGGGAAAATGCTCGAGAGCAGCAGCTACGTCAAGAGGTTTTATCCCATCCTCTGGTCAAGGAAGCCATGACCTTGCTGGAAAAGACCCGCTTTGAGAGGGATTTGGATCGCGTGCGGGAAGCCTATCCGGGTCTTGCCGCCAAAAGCCCCAAGGAAGTGGGGGAGATCTATTGCCGTCTGATGGCAAGCGGACAGGTAGACCCGGTGATCGCCTATGAGGCTCAGGTCGCTGCCGACCGCCGACGCAATCCGGTTCCCGAAAACATGGTAAGTGCAAAATCAACAGGAGGAACATCTTTGTATTATTCCTCCCAGGAGCTGGATCGCCTGACCGACCGAGATCTTAAAGATCCCAATATATTTAAAAAGGCGATGCTCTCACTATCAAAATTAAGGAGTTAAAAAAATATGTCTTTTGCAAATTTTAAACCGACTATCTGGAGTCATTTTATCCAGACTGAGCTGGAAAAGAAGTGTAAACTGGTCGACGATTGTAACCGCCAATTTGAAGGCGAAGCCCGCTTGGGTTCCCGCGTTAAGATCTTAGGCGCAGCCGCACCCGAGATCTTCGATTATGATGCCTCTGTCGGCATGAGCGATCCTCAGTCCATTGAGGGTACCAGTGTCTTGCTGGATATCGATCAGGCCAAGGCTTTCAACTTTATGGTGGAGGATCTGGATCGTCTGCAGGCATCTCCTGAACTGATGCCGGTGGTACTGGAGGAGGCAGGCCGTAAGATGGCTGCCGCCCGGGATAGCTTCGTGGCTTCCTTGGCAAAAGAGAGTACCTATTGCAGCAATTCTACCAAGGTAACGACCCCCGAAGCAGCAAAAACCTTAGTGGATAAGGCGTTGCTGACCTTGCGGGAGAATGATGTGGATGTGGCGGATAATGTGACCATCACCGTTTCGCCCTTCTTTTATCAGTTGTTCCGCGATGCGCTCACCGAGTTGAAAACCAATAATGATGAACTGATTGCAAAGGGTGTAGTGGGTATGTACGATTGTGCCCGTGTTATCCTCAGCAATAATCTGTATAACGACGGTACCGATGATTATATGATGGTTCGCACCAATAAGGCGATCGCCTTTGCCAGCGCCATCGATGAGACCGAAGCCTATCGCCCTGAGAAATATTTCTCCGATGCGGTAAAAGGTCTCAATGTCTACGGCGGAAAATTGGTACGTCCCAAGGAACTGTATGTCATTAAGGCACATAAATAATAAGGAGGAGTATGAATCATGATTGAAATCAATACCATCAAAACCAAACCTCAAAAACCGATTGTTTTTACAGAGTTTACTTTGATCGGCCAAGGCGGACGTTTTCCCGTCTTAGGTGACGGAAATGCCATTCTGCTGTTTTTGTACAGTGAGGGTGGTGGGGCTGTGCAGATCAAAAACGGCGACAGTGTATTTGCCGGAAAGCCTTTGCAATTTGATATTGAACCCGAAGAATACATCTTTGTTCAGTTGGAGACTGGCTCCCATATGTATACCTCCGGTACCAATAAGGGTCATATCGTGATCACCTCTGATATGGATGATCTGGAAGGCTGCGTTATGCAGCTGTCTTAAGAAAGGATCAAGAGATGACCATTCGCGGAATTTTAACCCGTGCCGCCTACCTTCTGGGGGCGGCAGAAGGGGAACCCGGCATTCAGCTGTCCTCCGAAAAATTCCTTGCCGCACTGGATAGCGCCCTGGGGGAATTGGCCCGTACCTTTCCTACTCAGGCGCGGTGTAAGATTACACTATCCGACGGCGAAGCGGAGTTGCCCTCTAATGTGCTGATCCCCCGGGGACTCTACCGTGAGGGAAAACGGTTCCCCTTGGTTTTTTCCGAGGGAAAACTCATCGGAGAAGACGGGATCTATACGTTGGTCTATTATCGGGTACCTATGAAGGCATCGGAAATGGAAGAGACGCAGGTGCTGCCTATGCCGGAGGATCTTACCCTGGCGTTGCCTTTCTATTGTGCCGCTGTATACGTGATGGGGGATGATCCCGCCCTTTATAACCGATTAATGGAGCAGTATAATACCAAACTGGCGGCAGCGCTGGGCTACCGGCCCGCTGCGGGAGTGGAAGGCGGGGGGAGTTTATGAGTTACCCGTTCCATACCCTTTCAAAGGAGGCCAATGCCCGTACTGTTTGCACTCAATCAGGATTTTGGGGTCTGGATGCAGCTTGCAGTGATTTCAGTCGGGACAGCGGCTGCAGTAAAGATACCCAGAACCTGATCTGGCAGGGAGAAGCACTGAAGGTACGTTCCGGCTATCGTCAGTTATGTAAACTCGATCAAAAGATCAACGGCATTTTTTTCTATAATGATATCCCTGTTATCCATGCAGGAACCAGCCTTTATATTTTAAAGGAAGAGGAGCTGACCCTGTTGTTTGATGGAATGGCAGATGCTCCTTCTCAGGGCGTGGTTCGCAACCAGACTGTGATCAAACGGTATTGTTCCTCTCCGCTGATGGATGCTTGGAAACGGGAAACGCTAACCGCCGATTTTCTTTTTCTCAATGACGGTGTTAACTACCTGATTTATGACGGCACGGCGGTCCATTCGGTCGCCGATCCCTATTGGGGTGAGGATGTCCGTACCATCGTCTATGAGGGAACGGTGGCGGTCTATTTCGCCGCCGTCCCCTATACGGCGGTGGCAAAGCTGCCGGGCAGCGCTATGGGGGATGTAGATCCCCGGGGGGACAACCGGCTGAGTCAGTTCCGCTGCGAGAGCTTTTATGTAGATTCCTCTGCCGAAGTGACCGATTTTATTCTCACCTGCCCCTATGAGGCCTATAACAATAATGTTCCTCTGGAATTGCAGATTCGCTGTGATGACGGGCGTTGGCATAACTTTAATGTTTCTGCCAATAACAATTATCTTCGTTCCGGCGATTATGCCAAGGTGGTCATTCCTGCCGTCGTTGCCGGAAAAGAGCTTTCTCTGGATGAAGAGGATCGGGTGGTCAACCTGGGCTACGGGATCACGCATATTGCCAATGACGGCATGGACAATATCCGTCTGACCTACGCGGTATATAAGGATCCCCCTGCTGCGCTTAACGGTGCTACTGTTCAGGGCTTTTACGGAGCAGACGGCGGTGAGGATGTGCTGTTCTTAGGCGGCAGCGCCTCCGCTCCCGGTACCGATTCTTTCAGCGAACCCGATAACTTTTTTTGCTTCTTTGAAACCAGCACCGAGCGGCTGGGCAATAATAAGACCCCTGTTACCGGCTATTGCCGTTTAAGCGACGGCCGAATGGCGGTTCTGAAAAACGATCCCAATGATTCTACCGTTTTTTTTCGTGCCCATAAAACTGTATCGTTGGGTACCACCCTGGCCGGAGAGACCTATACCGCTGATGCCTATCCCTCCAAGACCGGCGCCGCGGTGGAAGGGTGTATTTCTCCCTTCTCGCTGGGGGTAGTGGGGAATGAACCCTGCTTTTTGACCAAGACCGGTTTGTACAGCGTCCGCAGTGTTTCCAATGAGCTGACCAATCTGAATGAAACGGTACGGCGCAGTATGACGGTGGATCCTCTTTTTCAGAAATTACCCCTGGAAAAGGTGCGCAGTATCTGCTGGAACGGTTATTATCTGTTGGTTTTCGGCAAAACGGCGCTCATTACTGATGGGCGAATGGTCTCCGGCTCTTTTCGGTTCTTAAAATGGATCTTTGCCCATGAGATCACTGCGGTGGGTCAGTTGAACGGAATGCTTTATCTCGGTAGCAGCACAGGCGAATTCTTTTTGCTGGATGGATCGGCGGATGATAGCGGCACCCCTATCACCGCCTATTGGCAGCTGCCCGTTCTGGAGGAGCAAAAGGGAAGAAAAATGATTCTGCGTCGCCTTTGGGCGGCGGTAGGCGGCGGAGGAGGCTTTTTGAGTGTTCGCCTTCGTCAGGATCATCTCCCTTGGCAGCAGCTATCGGTCCATTTAGAGGAGGAAAACGCCTCAGAGGAGACCCGTTGGGTGTCCCTTTTGAATAATCCCCGTTTGGCAGAGACTTTTTCGGTTTACATTGATCTCACCCAGGCGCAAGGCGCATTGCTTTGGGGATTTCGCACGACATATGAAAAAGGAGGATCGATCAAATGACCAGTTCAGTCGATCAATTACTGCTTTCTCCGTCCCAGTTGGCAGGGGTAGAGCAGATGAAAAAGGCCTATCGGGAGTATCAGGAAAAGGGTGATGCTGCCGGGATGCAATGGGCTCACGATCAAGCGGAAAAGATCCGTGCTGATGCGGGTTATTCCGGCGGTGAGGATGGAAACGAGTATATTTTGCTGTCCACCGCCGGAGAGACCCCGGCCGGTTATAACGGCTATGAGGCGCTGATCAATCGCTATGCCGAGCAGGGGATCAACCGTATCACTGCCGGCTATGAAAGTACTCTCGCGGGTCTGGATGCGGAGCGCGCTGACCTTCTGGCCGAAGGGGAGCAAAATCAAACCTCCGCCCGCTCAGCGGCCTGGAACCGTCGCCGCCTTTCTGACAGCGGCATGCTGACCCGCGGGATCGAGAATACCGGTCTTGCCGATGTGGTGACCGCCACTGCATTAAATCAAGCCGCCGCCAATGCCTACTTAACCCTCCTGGATACGGAAAATGACCTGCAGGAAAACGATGCCGCTCGTATTACCGCCCGGGCCGATGCTCTTACGGAAGCAGCCGAACTGCACAAAGAATTAGGGAGCTTGCTGGGCGAAGGATATCAATCTTTTTATGAGCAGGAGGCAGACCGTCAGCAGGAATTTCTTTTACAGCAGACGGAGCAGCAGGCGAAAAAGGAGCAGGATCAGCAGAATTATTATTACCAACTGGCTTTGCAGCAGCTGAAGCGGCAATGGGAACTGGAGGATCAAAAGCTTTCATGATGAACGCGGAGCATAATATATCCCGTGAATACTGTGATGCCCGCAGCGGCGGCATCGAACGAGTCCAGCGGATGGCAGAACGCCGACTGGATACCCATGGCCAAAAACTGGATGATCTGACACGCGCCTGTATTCAGCTGACGGCAGCGGTGGATCGGGTCACTCTGATCCTGGAAAAACAGGATCTCCGCCTGGATCAGGTGGAAAATAAAAAACCCCTGGCCTTTCTGGATTCCGCGGGCGGAAAAATGCTGCTGCGGCTGGCCGGGGTGGTGATCCTGATCCTGCTTTGTGCAGGGGTGGGAATCAATGTATTTCAAATTCTGAAGGAGGTTTTGTAAATGAACTGCACCAAAGAAACTTGGATCCGTACGGCGGCGCTGCTTGTGGCGCTGCTCAACCAGATCCTGACGGTTTTGGGTAAAAATCCTCTGCCCTTCAGCGAGGAGGAGATCTACCAGGTTCTTTCGTTAGCGGCGACCACCGCCGCAGGCTTGTGGGCCTGGTGGAAAAATAACAGTTTCACCGCCGCTGCAGTGGAGGCTGACCGATACCTGGCAGAACTGAAAGGGAAGGAGTGAGCTGAATGACTCGATTACCGGTAACAGGCCTCTTTTCTATTACTGCTGTTTACGGTCAGCAGGGTTCTTATTGGATAAACGGCCATAAGGGCATCGATTTTGTGGCAGAGGACCGACGGGTCTTTTGTACCTGTTACGGCACCGTACGTCTGGTGGCTTATGATGCCGCCGGCTGGGGTTATTATATCTCGGTGGGGGACAGCGAAGGCCGCCGACATATCTTCTGCCACCTGGCAGAGGGCAGTGTCAAGGTCAAGGCCGGTGATGCGGTCACTCCACTGACGGTGCTGGCCACTATGGGCGCTACCGGCAATGCTACCGGCCTGCACCTTCATTACCAATTGCAGCAGGGCAATACCGTCGTTGACCCCGCTTCGTATTTGGGCATCCCAAACCGGGCGGGCAGTTATCATTCCGAAGATTTTAATGAGGAGGAAAATACGATGGAATTCAAGGATCAGACTACTATTCCTGACTGGGCCAGAGAGGCGGTGGAGACCGTCTCCCAAAAGGGCTGGATGGTGGGGGATGATGACGGTAATTTCCGTCCGAACGAACCCATCACCCGAGCCGAAATGGCGGTTATTTTAAGCCGTCTTTAAAAAATCCGCCGCTCTTGTGAGCGGCGGAAAGGAACCTTATTGATTTTCTAAAATCATCGCAGCCTTTAAGATGGCCACCTGGGTCTTGCCGTCGGTAATAGTACCGTTCAGCACCCCTTGGAGAGCCTCTTTAAACGGCATCTTCACGATCTCCAAGAATTCATCTTCATCCAATTCGGCTTTGCAGGGGGTCAGATCCTGCCCCAGATAAAGATAGGTGATCTCTCCCAGATAAGCAGGGGAGAGCTCCATATGACCTAAGGGGGTTACCCGTTGGGGGGCAAATCCGACCTCTTCCTGCAATTCCCGAACGACTGTATCTTGGGGATCTTCCCCCATTTCCAGCTTCCCTGCGGGGATCTCCAACAGATATTTGTTTACTCCGTAGCGGAATTGCTTTACTAAATAGATGTTTCCCTCGCTGTCCAGCGGCAGGATGCCGGCTCCACCGTGATGCTCGATTCGATCCCGATAGGCTTCCTTGCCGTTGGGCAGCGAAACCTTTCCGTGATAAACCGTAAAGATCATTCCTTCATATACCGATTGTTCTTCTAATTTTTTTTCGACAAAAGACATGAAAATATCACCTCATATCTACTATTTTATTCTTGGTGTCAAAAAATGTCAAATGCTTTTTCTTTACCTGGTCGTGAAAGTGTGATATCAATAAAACGAGGAAATTCGATACCTTTCGTGACCGCTCGTTAAAAATTTAAATTAAGGAGCGAAAACAAAATGTACAATTTATTATATGTGAACCGTCACCGCCGCAGAATGACCCAGGCACAGTTGGCGGCTTGCTCCGGGGTCTCCCGCGGTACGATCTGCGACCTGGAGCGTACCGGCAGAATCCCGTCGATTGCAGTAGGTGTGCGCCTTTGCCGTGCATTGGATTGCAGCTTTGAGGAGGTCTTTCCCATTGACCTATCTATGTGAGAATTGCGGCGCGGCCTTTCCGGAGCCTATTATTATAGAGGAACGCCACGGCCTGCCCGGCCCCTGGGCAGAGCGCTTTGAGGGCTGTCCCTGCTGCGGTGTTGCTGCCATGGTGCAGGAGGTGAGATCATGAAGCCGGCTGATATCCGTTACTTACGCCGGGAACTGGAGGAATACCGCCTGCTGACCGATCTTATGCCAAACTCCGGTTGCTGGCGCACTGCTGCCCTGGAGAAAAAGCTCCGCCGCCAAGCAGAGCAGCTGGCTGAACAGCTCTGGGAGACCACAAAACTCATCCAGTCCATGGAGGATCCGGAGCTTCGCCTGATCTTCGAGCTGCGCTACTTCCGTGGCTATACCTGGGCCGAAGCGGCTGAAAGCCTCCCGGTCAAGCTGACCCCTGCCGCTGCTCGGATGAAACACGATCGGTATATGAAAAAACTAAAAGAAAGGATATAAAATATGGCAAACATTGATGAAAACAATTCGGCCGGGGTGTTATCAAACGCATGGTCAAATGATAAAAATATCGTCGATCCTTATGAAATAGAAACGCATAAGATTACTGCAAATGCAAAGGGAAACTATCATATTACGGTATCCGGCACACAGATAACAATGTATCCCGGAAATAAAGGAAACAAGGGGATGGTTTTGCCGTCCCCTTGTTTCTTGGTTACTCTTATATAGTTTTCAGCGGCACTTCGATTTGAGGTGCTGCTGTTTTCTTTTGTATTGCCTTTTAGTGTTCTGGGTGGTAAAATATGGAAAAGAAAACTTGTTTTTATAAATGTGGGTGTGCGAACAATCATGAAACAGCTTAATTATTCGAAAATCAAATCTATTCTTTGGAAGGCTCTTTTGATTGCTTTCTTGATTATTACTTTGG
>JAFUNM010000020.1 GCA_017482195.1 Clostridia bacterium | reverse complement strand
TTTTAATTCTAATATCTCTAATTCATATTCTTTTATGTGGCGATAACTTCTTGGCATAAAAAATCCTCCTATGGTAGTTGTTTTAATTCTACCATAGGAGGTCTCTTTTTTCTATTGTCCGTTTTTACTGGACTTGTGCAAAATTTCGGGAGGCTTTTTCAATTTGACTTTTTCTTCCAAACCTTTTATAATAAAGTCACTTTGAAATAAAGGTGTGAAAAACGATGTCTATTGTTTTAGGTATTGATGTGGGCGGCTCCACCACCAAGATCGTGGCATACGATGAAAAGATCATCGGCATGCTGCAGGTGCGGGCTAATGACCAGCTGACCTCCCTTTACGGAGCCATCGGCAATCTGCTGCAAACCTATCAATTAAAACTTTCTGATATTAAAAAGATCGTTCTGACCGGTGTAGGTGCCTCTTTGATTCAGGAGAATATCTACGGTATCCCTACCGAAAAGGTGGCAGAATTTGAGGCTATCGGCAAAGGCGCTCTCCTCTTAAGCGGCGAAGAACACGCTCTGGTAGTCAGCATGGGCACCGGCACCTCCTATGTGGAGGCCTCCCGTAAGAAGATCACCCATATCGGCGGCAGCGGTGTGGGTGGCGGCACCCTGGTGGGTCTTTCCTCCAAGCTGCTGGGCGTTACCGATATCGATGCCATTATCGCTCTGGCGAAAAAAGGCGATCTTGCCAATGTGGATCTCTCCATCGGCGAAATCAGCAATCAGGAAATCCCCAACCTACCCGAAAACATCACCGCCGCCAACTTCGGTAAGATCAAAAGCACCGCCACCAAGGCCGACCTGGCACTGGGCCTTATGAATATGATCTACCAGACCGCAGGGGTCTTAGCCGCCTTCTGTGCCACCGGACGAGGCATCAAAAAGATACTCTTCACCGGATCGGTGGCAGACCTGCCTCAGGCCAACGGCCTGCTGCAGGCGGTTGCAGCACTCTATGCTCATGAACAATTGGAATTTATGATTCCTAAAAACGCAACCTTTACTACAGCTATAGGAGCTGCGATCTTATAAAAAAAGGAACCCGGTCGGGTTCCTTTTTTATTTCAATATTCTTAACCCCTTGGGATAGTGATTCTTTCCTATTCCGCCGGACGATTTGATCCAGCCTAAGGGTACACCCGCAACAGTAACAACACCGTAGCCTTTTTGGCTGCAGGGACCCGTTTCGCCCTTCAAATAGGCAGTGGCTTGCTCAACCGTCAACTCCTCTGCATAGCGAAAAGCCTCTTTCGGCAGGCTCATGGCCAGGTGATGGGCGGGTTTCCATTGCTTGCCCACCCGCTCCAAAACCTCCGTCCCTGCCCGTAAAATACGAACCCCCTGAGGATGGGGCAGATCTTCATCCAAAAGAAAATACCGTTCCTTCCGTTCGATCAAAAGGCCTGTAGGGGACGTCTTCAACAGGTCCTGCAAAGCAGTCTGCGCATCGAAATGCTTTTCTTGCTTGAAGACCGGAGCTTTTTTACCATCTCCATTTCCCGTATGCTGCAGGGCGCAGACAAAATGCCCCTCCCCACCGTCAGCAGGAAAGATGCGGACGGCTTGGGTAAGACCCAAAAAGCCATGGCTTGCCCCTTGAATCCCGGTATCGGCTACCTCAAATTCCGGATAACGCTCTAAAAACCAAAGGATCGTCTTTTCGTTTTCTTCTAAATTAAAGGTACAGGTGGAATAGACCAGCCGTCCGCCGGGGCGGAGCATTTTGACCGCCTCTTTTAAGATCTCCCGACTGCGGGCGGCGCACATCTGCACCAGTTCCTCTGTCCATTCCTCTAAAATGCGGGGATATTTACGGAACATTCCCTCGCCGGAGCAGGGACTGTCGATGAGAATTTTATCGAAATAGGCGGGTAACGCTTTAGCCAATTTAGCGGCATCGCTATTGGTGACCACTGCTCTGACAATGCCCATCCGCTCCATATTTTCAGCCAAAATCGATGCGCGGCCCGGTTGGATCTCATTGGCCACTAAAATGCCTTCCTTCAGGCGAGTGCCGATGGCGGTCGCCTTAGAGCCGGGAGCGGCGCAAAGATCCAATACCCGCTCACTTCCTTCCAGCTGCAGGGCGGTGACCGCACTCATAGCCGAGGGCTCCTGAAAATAATACAGCCCTGCCTGATGATAAGGATGATTTCCGTTCGTCTCTCCCGTTATGTAAAAGCCGTCCTCATAAAAAGGAGACGGTTGTACCTCAAACGGGGCAATTTTTAAAAAGGTTTCCCGATCGATCTTCTTGCGGTTGAAACGCACCCCTTCCAAAGGAGGCTGCCCCAGATAGGGTGTAAGATCGATGAGCTCTTTCAAATATTTGATCATTGAATCTTCTCTTTCCCCGGGTCGGCAAAGCCGAACCCCAATATTTCCGTTGCCTCCGCCACCACCATAAAGGCGGCGGGATCGGCGTGATACACGATTTTTCGCAGCTTTTTTTCCTCGCCGGTAGCAAGGGCGCAGAGCAGCACCGCTCTGCCGTCCCCGGTGTAGCCGCCTTTTCCCTGCAATACGGTCACACCGCGGCCCGCTTCACGGGTAATGATTGCCGCAAGTTCCTTGGCCGAAACGATCCAGACCATCCGCCCTGCAGTACGGCCTTTGAGATACGTGTTGAGCACCACCGTATAGACGGTAGCCAGCAGTACGGAATACAATACCGTTTCCAACTCTCCGTAGACCAAACCGCCCAGCAACACCACTGCTACATCGATGATCAGCACCATCCCGCCAAAGGATAGGGCAGGGAATTTTTTTTGCAGCAAGAGCGCCAAAAGGTCACTGCCGCCGGTGGTGACCCCTTTTCCGCAGAGAAGTCCTGTTCCTGCCCCCGAAAGGGCTGCTCCGGAAAGGACAGAGAGCAGCCGATCCCCCTGAAAAGGCGGCATCAAAGCAAAAATTTCCAGGGAAACCGAAAGAATCACGGTCCCCAACATGGAAAACAGCGCCGTTCTCTTCCCTAAGAAAAAATAGGCCAGCAGGACCAAGGGCAAATTGATCAACAAAAGCCCTAAACCCAGGGGCAGCCGAAACCAGATTTCCAGCACGGTGGCAAGACCTGTTGCGCCGCCCATCAAGACCCGCTGCGGATTAATAAAGACGCAGATGCCCAAACCATAGAGAGCCGCGCCCAATGCCACTGTAATGACCGCTGAGCCATATTTTTTCATAATCATTCACCTCGGGGTTAGTCTACTCCGAAAGCAATGATTTTATCAAAAAGTGTTTGCATCCGTTCGGTCTCGCCGGAAAGATGCAGATATCCCCATAAGGCTTCAAAGCCGGTGGCGGCATGATAGGTGCCGTAGCCGGCGCTTTTGGGTTTTGTATGGCTTTTGGCATTACGGCCCCGCCGTACCACCTCCTGCTCCGTTTCGGAAAGCTCCGACAGCAAAAGATTTAAAAACCGCTCTTGGGCAGCACAGTTCACATACTTCTGCGCCTTTTGGTGCAGCTTTTGATTCTGGCAGTTTCCCTGCGCCAGAATATAGGAACGGACATAAAGCTCGTAAACACCGTCCCCCAGGTAGGCCAGCGCCAACGGGCTGTAATTATGCAAAACTTCTTCCTTATTCATATTGATGCAGCAATGCTCCTTTCACTTTTCGCCCTTCGATCTCTAAAATACCGTAGTCCCGGAAGGGTGAAGAGAGTGCCCCGGGATTCATCATTAAAATACCCTCCCGTTCCTCCATAAACGGCCGGTGGGTATGGCCGAATAATACAGCCTTTGCTCCCGCCCGCTCAGCAGCTGCAAGAACAGCGCCGTAGCCGCTCTTTACCTGATAGCGGTGGCCGTGACAGATGAGAATTTTGACATCCCCCAATTCCAGCAACTGCTCTTCGAGGCCGGCGGCCCCATAATCACAATTACCCTTCACCTGATAGACCGGATGCCCCGCAGTTCGGCTGAGCATCCAGCGGGCGTCGGCAATATAATCTCCCAGATGTATAATTCCGTCATTCGGATACAGATTGTATAATTCCTGCATGGGTTCCCGCACCCCATGGGTATCGGAAAAGACCAAAAATCGCAGCATGGAAAAACGCTCCTTTGTTCTCAATAAAATCATTTTAGCATAAACTACTGTAGGAAACAAGGTTCGAAAGGAGATTTTCTACATGAATGATTTTATGGAGCAATTGAAAAACATGGATAAAAAAGAGCGGCGCGCCCTCTTGGAAAAGGTCTCCGCTGCCCTAACTCCGGAGCAGCAGGAGCAGGTAAAGGCTGTGATGCAGGATAAGGCCCAGATGGAAAAACTGCAAAAGAATGTAAAGGCCGAGGATCTAAACGAGCTGATCAACGGCATCAACAGTACGGAGAATCCGGCGGATTTTCTCCAAAGCCCCCGGGTGACGGAACGTCTTCGGGAGCTGCTTCAATAACCGCCGAAAAAAAGCATGAGGAAAAAGATCCTTTGAGCGGTGCTCTGGCCGCCTTGGGCGGATCAGACGCCATCGGCAATCTGCTGGGAAGCCTTGGAGGAATGGATGGACTCCGCTCTCTGCTTGGAAGCGATAAAAAAGACGATTCCAATCCTCTCTCCGCCTTAGGGGACATCGATCCCGCTTTCCTCCTCAAAGCCGGCAAAGCCCTCTCAGGGCTCAATAATAAGCCGGATGACCGTTGTCTGCTGCTGGCAGCTCTCAAGCCCTATCTGCGCAAGGAACGGCGGGAGCGGGTGGATGAGGCCATCCGGATCCTGAAGCTGATGCGGGTGGCGGAACTTTTCAGAAAGGATCTGTTTTAATTGGATATTTTATTGCAATCCGACGGACAGCTTTACCCTCCTCGCCATTCCGAACGTAAGCGGGAACCGCCAAAGCCGAAACCGCCGGAAAGACCCCCTCAGCCAAAGCTGGAGAAGCCACCGCTGCTCTGCCCGACGCCGGAGCCTTGTGCCTCTGCCGATCCGAGCATCTCCTTTGAGGAATTACTTCTGATCGGGGTGGCCTTCATCGTTTTCCGCTCCTCCAAGGAGCCGGATATTCCGCTGTTGCTGGCATTGGCTTACATTCTCTTCGATCATCAATTTTCTTTAAAAGGTTTGTTTTAAAAAGCAACACCCTGTCGGGTGTTGCTTTTTTTGATAAAATTCGCTATAATAGAGGCAGTTTTTTAATAAAGGATTTTGATATGCAACTATATCCGTTTTTTTCCTCCAGCAAGGGCAACTGTACCCTTCTGGTTCATAAGGGACGCGGCCTGCTCATTGATTGCGGCATCACCTACACACAGCTGGAACGCTCTTTAAAAACCGTTCCCCTGGAGCTTACACAGGTGGAGGGGCTTTTGCTGACCCATGAGCACAGCGATCACATCAAGGCACTGCCCCAACTGCAAAAGCACAGTACCATGCCCATCTACGGCGGACATGGCACCCTTGCAGCTGCCGATGTGGACGGTACCGACCATCAGAATCAACCCTTTACCCTTGGCGATTTTCATATTATTCCCATCGAGACCAGCCACGATGCCCTCTCCCCCTGCGGCTACCGTATCGAGGCCGACGGAAAGGCTCTGGCCATTGTGACCGACACCGGAAGGATCACCCCCTCTATGCTGCAAAATTGTTCCGGCTGCTCCCTCATCATGTTAGAGAGTAACTACGATCCTGATATGCTGGAGCACGGCCCCTATCCGACCGCTCTCAAACGACGGGTACGCTCGGAAAAGGGTCACCTCTCCAACGGGGACTGCGCGGCTCTGTTGGCTCTTTTGGCCATGGAGGGCACCTTAAAAACAGCGGTACTGGCCCACATCAGCGACAATAACAACACCCCGCTCACCGCCAAAATGGCGGCGCTGAACGCCCTTTCCCAATACGGCATTGAGGGAGTGCGGGTGGAGGCCGGCGGGCCCTTCTGCCCACCTTTGGAGGTATAAAAATATGAAATGCACCGTTCTTTGCACCGGCTCTTTAAAAGAACAATACTGGAGAGATGCAGAAAGTGAATACGCCAAGCGAATGGGGCGGTTCGGCGGCTGGAATACCGTCGAGCTGCCGGAAAGCAAGCTTTCCAATAACCCCTCCGATAAGGAGATCGCACAAGCCTTAGAAAAGGAGGGGGATGCCATCCTTAAGCGTCTGTCTCCACAAGCCTATACGGTTGCCCTATGTGTGGAGGGTAAAACCCTTTCCAGCGAAAGCCTTGCTGACCTTCTGGAAAAGATCCCCCGGGAAGGGAAAAGTGAACTCATGCTGGTCATTGGCTCCTCCCACGGACTTTCTCCTAAAGTAAAATCCGCTTGCAATTTCCGTCTTTCGATCTCCCCCATGACCTTTCCACACCAAATGATGCGGGTCATTTTGGCGGAACAGTTCTACCGTGCCCATAAGATCAACGCAAACGAAAGCTATCATAAATAAAGAGGCCCCCAAGGGCAGTCCTTCGCAAGGACTGCTCAAGGGAGCCTTTTATTTATACTTCTACATTTCCGGTGCGGACGGCTTCAAAATCATCCAGGATCTCTTGAGAGGGTGCCTTGGTCAGCAAGGACACTGCCACAATGCAAAGGGAGGAGAAAAGGAAGGCAGGCAGCAGCTCATAGATGGCAAATACGCCGCCCAGCTTACTGATTACCAATTTCCACAGGAATACCATCCCGGCACCGCCCACCATACCGGCAATCGCACCGGCTTTGGTCGTTCTCTTCCAGAAGAGAGAGAAAAGCATCAGGGGGCCGAAGGTGGCACCGAATCCAGCCCAAGCAAAGGACACGATACTGAAAATGACACTGTTCTCATCTAATGCCATTACAATGCCGATAGCAGCCAGCGCCAGAAGGGTGATGCGGGTGACCCACATGACCTGCTTCTCGGTGGCATTCTTTTTACAAACGCCCTGAAATACATTCTTGGCAAAGGCAGAGGCCGCGATCAGCAAATAGGAATCCGAAGAGCTGATGGTGGCAGCCAGGATACCGGCCATCACAAAGCCTGCCAGAAGAGGAGGCAAAGAACTGGTCGCCAGGGTGATAAAGATATTCTCAGCAGCAGACTTGGTCAGATGCTCCACGGGGAATACCTGACGGCCTACAATACCGATAAATACGGCAACCGCCAGAGAGATCACGACCCAAACCATCGCAATACGGCGAGAGCGCTTCAATTCCTCTTCTTTACGGATCGCCATAAAGCGCAGCAATACCTGGGGCATACCGAAATAGCCAAGGCCCCAAGCCAGCATGGAGCAGATAGTAAGAACGCCATAGGGAGCCGCCTCGCCAAAGAGGGGCTTGCCGGCTTCGACCAGCTGCGTTCCGTTTTCAACCACCGGGGTAGCAATGCCAAAAAACTCTAAAAATCCGGGGATCTCCCGGGCATTCTGGATCACAGCGCCCAAACCGCCGGCACGGACTGTTCCGATAGTCACGATCACGGTAAGCGCTACGATCATCACGATTGCCTGCATAAAATCAGAGGCACTTTCGGCTAAAAATCCACCTAAAATCGTATAGAGCAAAACAAAGACCGCTCCCACCACCATCATCAGCTTGTAATCCAGGCCGAAAAGGGTGGAAAACAGCTTGCCGCAGGTCACAAAGCAGCTTGCAGCATACACGGTAAAGAAGATCAGAATGAAGGCGGCGGCCAGAATCATAATAACCTTTTTCTTCTCACGGAAACGGTTGGAGAAAAACTCCGGCAGGGTGATAGAGTTGTTGGCTCTCACGCTATAGCGGCGCAGTCTCTTAGAGACGATCAGCCAGTTGAAATAAGTACCTACTGCCAAACCGATCGCCGTCCAGGCCGCATCAGCCAGACCGTACCAATAGGCAACGCCGGGCAGACCCATCAGCAACCAGCCGCTCATATCAGAGGCCTCCGCGCTCATGGCGGTGACCCATGGGCCTAAGGAACGACCGCCTAAAAAGTATTCTTCTGAGTTTTTATTGGCGCGCTTTGCATAAACTACACCAATAGTAATGACCGCCGCCATATAAATGACCATGGCGATCAAGATTTGCAAGGTATTACTATCCATTCCTTGACCCTCCTATTCTTATAACTGTATTCCTTTAACGATTTAAAGAAATAATATATATTTTATCAAACTTTTCCGGTAATTGCAAGAAAAACATCAAAAAAACTGCCGTCCGAAAGGACGGCAGTTTTGTATTAAAATTGCTTATCAGCAGGATCAGGCCACAGTCATGGGCTTAAGATCTGCCTCTGCGTTATTGTAAAGTGCACGGAAGATGATCTGTGCATCGATAACATCCAGACCGGCTCTGGTATCCAGTTCACCGGCAGCAGCGTTCTTCACACCATGCTCGCTCAGGCCGACCACATACTTCAGGATGGCGGAAACATCGGCAGAAGTTACTTCGCCTTCATCCGTTACATCGCCCCACGTCCATTGCACTTCAGTCAGGGTGATATTGCAGGAGGCCTCGTTGAATACTACATTATTATATACAGCATCCACGACCTGAGTAACCTTAACGCTTACTACATCAGTATACTCAGTACCTGCGACGATCTCGTCGGAAACGGCTCTCAGAACCACCTTCATAGCGGTACCGGCAGCGGTAACCAGATCGGAATCGGTCAGAATGACCTTCATGCTCTTAGCAGGATCGCCTTCCATCGACTCAAACAGGTTGCCATTAGCAAAGCCTACGATCTCAAATCTCGCGTCATTCAAAGTAATTTCCAGCGCCATAGCCTTCATGCCGGGGTTCTTGGTTACATTGACATCCAGAACGATGCGATTCTTCTCTGCAGTGCCGTTGACCGCCATTTCAATGGCACCTTCAGCCGCCTCTGCATTCAGGACCTCGTCTCCGGTAAAGACATAGGTGGCCAAATTGCTGTACTCATCTGCCCAAACATACTTGGAAACCTCAGAGGTCTTGGCATCGAAATCATAGAGATGGCCGAACTCATCCGTGTGATAAGAAGCTACAATATCATCTTCAAACTTGAAGGTGATCGTATAGGCAGGAGCCTTATCCCCGATGGCCAGGGTGGGACACTTGTGGCCGCTGTCCAAAGTCCACTCTACATAACCGTCCGTTGTCTTATTCAAGGTAGCCAGCATAGCAGTGGCAGCTTCATTATCGTAAGTCTTTTCGGTAACGACAACAGATGCAGGATTCGCCGCACCGTAGATAGCTACATTGATCTTGGCAGTACCGTCTGCACCGTAATCGGCTCTGTTGTTGTTTGCAAAGATATTATCCACCACGGCGGTATCGGCATCGGCCAGCAACGCCAGAGCAATACCCTTTGCGGTAACCTTGTTATTATAGATCGCAATGTTGGCGAAGTCGGCATTTGCACCGGCCTCAGCAACCAGTATACCGGCACCTGCGGTGTTATCGACACCGGTGAGGGTGTTACCGGCAGCAACCACATTCTTCACCGCGATATCAGCAGCGGTAGAACCAACCAGCAGACCGCGATCGATAACATAACTATTAACAGCGGCCAGCATAGAGGAATCTACAACCGAGGATTTATTGATGGTGATCTTCACATCGGAAGTACCCACAAAGAAGCCCAGATCGGCAACAACGGCCTTCTCCATCACGGAGGACTTTACATGAACATTCTCAAAAGTAAGTTCTGCAGCGGGATCATTGGCGATCAGTGCGGTGGATGCAGTAAGTGTACCGGTCACCCGAGCGCCTGCAAAGGTCAGGTTCTTAATCGTACCGCCGGCAAAACCTGCGAAGAAATTACCGTCTGCATCAGACCAACCGCTAATGGTATTGTTCAAACCGTCGAAAACAACGGCCAGACCGTTGATCCCGTCGAAGGCAACGCCGGACAGATCCAGATCGTTGGCCAGATAAAGGGCTTTATAGTCTGCGGCAGGAGCTGCAGCTACTGCCTTGAGATCTTCTACGGTACGGATGGTATAACCGGGAGCGGGATAAGCTGCATAAAGCGCCATATCGGATACAGCAGGCAGCTTTGCCTTATCATCGGTATACTTATTGATATTCTCGTTCAGGAAAGCAACATCAGCGGCCATTTCCGCAGCAGTTGCATAGTTATTTTTCCGTGCTCTTGCCAGAACGTTCACCATTTCGGGATCAGCAAAAACTTCTGCATCCTTGCCCTCATAGAGTGCCAGAGCAGCTCTCAGGGCGGTGGAATCCAAAGGCTTGACATCGACCGTTACGGTCACATCCTTGCTACCTACCTTAAGAACGCCGGTATCGGCATTTACGGAAGCATCGCTCTCGGGGGTAACCGCATAAGTACCGGCAACCGCATAAGAAACATCCAGAGCAATTTCGGTATTTGCAAAGGTAAGGAATTGATAATCCTGAACCGCATCGGCATCACTGCCGGCTTCGGGAGTTACATCTACGCTTACCCGTACGATTTGATCATTATCTGCAAAAACAAGTTCACCAGAAGAAAGAGTGTAACGGATGGCAGTATAGGATTGATTATAACCGGTGGGGAATTGATAACCGGCATTCAGTTCATAACCGAAGGCCATCCGATCTGCATCAGCGGGCAGGAGTTTGCTGTTGACGACCGAACCGGTAGTATTGGCCAGAACAGCACCGACAGCATAGCTGTTGTAAACATCGGCAGCACCGTTGACCAGATCGGCCACCTTGTCGCCGCCGGTCACGGCACCCAGGTTATAAGCACCGTTCAAAAGCACGCCGGTTTCAGCATAGCCGACCAGACCGGCAACCGGGTAATCCTTCTTAGTGACCCCGCCCTCTTCACCGTAGGAACCGGTGACGGTAACGGAAGCTGCGTTCCATACATTGCGGAGCATCGCGCCGCTCTCGGCATAACCGACCAGAGCACCGATGCCATATGTATTGGTATCAGAACTGTATTTTACGGTAACGGTACCGCTTGCGATACCCAGATCCTCGATCTTACCGCCGTTCTTCAAAACACCGATCAGACCCACGGAGCAATTGCTTGCCTCCTCATTGATCTTCACGTTCAGGAAGGAGTAGCCGCAGCCATAAAGCTCACCGGCAAAACTCGGGATGATCTCATAGCGATCAGCGGGTACTTCCTTTTCAGCAAGGTTAATATCGTTTTTCAAATAGAACTTGATTCCGGCAAAATCCAGTTTCTTGACCTGAGAATCCTTCAGGATGGCAAACCAATCGTCTATATCGGCGATCATATAGCCCGCCAGTTCTTCGCCCGCCGCCAGGAAGGGAAGATAAGTATCCACCTCGGAATAATTGGGCAGATCGGGCCACGTATTCTTCAACACCAGATTAGGCTTTTTGCCTTCATTCACATAAAAGGCGATGTCCGAACAAAGATCCGTAAAATTATACTTATTACCTTCGGCATCCAAATAATTGCCGGTGTTGATCTCCTCCTGGGTGGTAACACCGCTCTCGATACCCTGATCCTCCAAAAGTTTCAGGAATCCGTTGATCTTCCAGACGGCAGCCTCGATGGTGCCCTCGGCCCCGTCTTCAAACAAAGAAGCATCATAGCTGCCCAACAGGTCTGCCAGATCCGTAAGGGGATCCAGAACCACCACGGTGGGATAATACTTTGCGGTAATATCACTATTAATGCAATATCCGGGCGCGCCGGTCTCAGGATCTTCATAGCGAGTCAGATCACCGAAAAGAGCCTCTTTATCCAATTCATAGCCCTGAGCGGAAAGATCCAGCGCATTTACATCAACTACGGCCTGGGGAGCCATTTCTACTGTACCCAGATCCATGACCTCGGCGCCGTCCATGTATAATTTCTGCGAAATTACATAGACCTCGTCCTCTTCTGCGCTTACAGGGAGCACAAAGCAGGTCATTAGAGACAGCAGCATCAGGATCGCCGCAAAAGCGGAGACCGCCCGTGTCTTCTTTGTGGTGAACATCATTACAGTTCCTCCTTCTTTGGTGTATATAACCGTTGCATCTTTCCGGCCGAACCGATAAAGACGCTATTATATGGATATATTATAGCATACCCTCTTGTTATTTGAAACTACCTCATGTTGTTTTTTTTGCACGATATGTGAAATCTTTCAAATTATTTTCGTTCAAACCGATAAACCGTTGTGGAAGCAAACCGTTTCCCCGCCCGAAGGGTACAGGAGGGAAATTCCGGCCGATTGGGAGAATCAGGGAAGAACTGAGTCTCAAAGCAAAAGCCCCGCCGCTTGCCGATGGGGCCCGCCTTGCCGGTAGGCTGCTCCAGAAAGTTGCCGGTATAAAGCTGCAAGCCCGGCAGATCGGTAAAGCATTCCATCCGGATGCCGGTCTCAGGAGAGACTGCGACGGCCGCGGAACGATAGCCCTCGCCCCGCAGAACAAAGTTATGATCATATCCGCCGCCGAGACGGATCTGCTCCTCCTCCGCCTCTACCTCGGCGCCGATGGCCTTGGAGACCGTAAAATCAAAGGGTGTTCCTGTCACCGGGCGCAGCTCGCCGGTGGGAAGCAGCCATTCATCGACCGGCGTAAAGGCATCCGCATGAACTGTCAACAAGTGGTTTTCCACCCGCCCTCCGCCGATACCGTTGAGATTAAAATAGCAATGGTTGGTGGGATTGAAAACCGTATCTTTATCCGAAACGGCATCATATACGATCTTCAGGGCATTCTCCTCGACCGAAAAAGTGACGGTAAGCTCCATGTTGCCGGGATAGCCCTCTTCCCCGTCTGCCAGGGAAACAGCCAGGCAAATACTGTTTTCCCTTTGCTCTCGCACCGTCCAGAGCTTCTTATCCAGACCGATCCGGCCGCCATGAAGATGGCCTCTGCCCTCTTCGTTACAGCCTACATCATATTCCACGCCGTTTAGGGTGAATTTTCCGCCCCCGATGCGGTTGGCATAACGGCCGACAGTTGCCCCCAGATAAGCGCCGTAATTCCGGTATTCTTCCAAGGAATCATACCCCAGCGCCACATCGATCCCTTGATAGCGAATAGCCTGAATCGTGGCTCCATATGTAAGAACGGAAACCTCTAAATCCCCTTGATGGATCGTACATTTTTCGGCCTTGCCGAAGGGTTCTCTTCTAATACTCATGATAAACTCCAATCGATCGGTTCTTTTAAAAATTCATTAGCCCTCTTAAAATGACCGCAGCCGAAAAAGCCGCTGTGGGCCGAGAGCGGACTGGGGTGAGCCGCCTCTAAGATCAAATGGGCAGGATTGGTGATCCGCTCCTTTTTTGCTCTGGCATGGCTGCCCCAGAGCAAAAAGACCATGGGCTCGGGACGCTGATTGAGCAGGTCGATGACCCGATCTGTAAAAATTTCCCAGCCCTTGCCCCGATGAGAGGCGGGCGCGGAGTCCCGCACCGTCAGCACGGTGTTGAGCAGCAACACCCCCTGCTCCGTCCACGGAGTAAGATCTCCGTGCTCGGGCGGAACAAATCCCAATTCCGACTCTAATTCCTTGTAAATATTTTTCAAGGAGGGCGGTGGCTGAACGCCTTTTTTTACCGAGAAACAAAGACCGTGCGCCTGCCCCGGCTGATGATAGGGATCCTGCCCTAAAATGACCGCCTTGACCTTCTCATACGGGGTCTGCTTCAGGGCATTGAAGATATCATACATGGGCGGATAGATGGCCCGGGTGCGGTATTCGGATTTCAAGAACTCCCGCAGCTCCAAGTAATAAGGCGCGGTAAACTGGTCGGCCAGCAGAGCATCCCAGCTGTTTCCTAAATGAACCATAATTTCTCTCCTTACAGGTTTCTGCAAAGCCTCTGGATCCCTCTGCAAAGCAGCTGCACCGGCACCCCCAACAGGAACCAAAGGCAGGAATAAGGCAGACAGATCTGCCCTAAAAAATTCAGCGGTTTTTTGGAATAATCCCATACATTCTGGCGCAGCAGCAAATTAAAGACACAGCCGAACACCAGCTCGATGGCAGTGATCACCGCGGCCGTCTTACAGCAGATCAGACGGGCACCTTTTTTGGTGCAAAGGGGATAAAGGAGCAAGCCCGCCACTCCGCCTGCCAAGGCCATACTCCAATGAGTACGGCCCCGCCAGAGCATTTCCAGCAAAGGATAGCCGGTAAAGCCGGCAGTAAAGGCTGCAATTTTTTCGGTCTTTTTCATTTTGAACACCTCCGCCAATAGGGTGTTCAAAAGTGAGCATTCTCAATCGGGAAGTTTAAATTTATCGACTTTGACCGCACATATGATATAGGCTGCCACGGTCCAGCCGAAAAAAAGATTGATCAGCAAAAGCTTTTTGGCCTCCGGCATGGCCTTGCGATAGGCACAGTAGGAAGGCGCCGTATAGACGGGCACCACCACCGCCGCCGCGATCATAAAGAGCAAATAGATGGCCGGCGGCGTCATCCCGGTAAACCCGGTATTGAGGCTGAAAAATGCCACGACAACGGAAAAGGCACCGGTACAAAAGCAGAAGGCCCAGAGGATCTTCCAGGACAAATAAATGGGGTTTTCCTTGCGGGATACCGGATATTTCATAAGCGGCATTTTCTACAATCAAAAGCTTTAATCTAATCCTAACATAAAGTTCATAAAATTTCCATTGAATTTTTTACCAAAAAAGTTATAATATAGTTGTATAGAACGATCAATAAGGGGGGTGCCTATCTTGGGCAAGCGTGCGTTGGTGATCGTCAATCCCACCGCGGGAATGAAAAAAGCAAAAAAAATTATGTTTGATATTGTGGATCACCTGTCCCAGGCAGGTTTTCAGGTCTCGGCTCAAACCACCTGCAAATCCGGCGACGGCACCCTTTTTCTAAAGGAATACGGCGCCGATCAGGATCTGATCGTTTGCTGCGGCGGAGACGGTACCCTCAACGAAGTCATCAACGGTATCCTGGAGATCGGCTCCACAGCCTCTTTGGGCTATGTGCCGGCGGGTACCACCAACGATTTTGCCCGCACTCTGCAGCTGCCGAAGGCTCCCGGTAAATGCATCCAGAAGATCCTCTCGGGTTCTCCCCGCACGCTGGATATCGGCTCCTTCAACGGCCGTAATTTTACCTATATCGCCTCTTTGGGCGCTTTTACCAAAATTTCCTATTCCACTCCCCAAAAACTGAAAAACATCTTCGGTCATTCCGCCTACCTAATGGAAGGTGTGAAGGAGATCGGAAACATTTCCCCCTTTGTGGCAGAGGTCGAGGTAAACGGTGAAACCTTCAGTGGGGAGTTTGTATTCGGATCGGTTACGAATTCCACCTCGGTAGCAGGCCTTTTCAAACTGAATCAGCTGGATGTACGGTTGGATGACGGGGAGCTGGAACTGATGCTGATCCGCAACCCCAAGACCCCCAACGATCTCATCCAGATCCTCCACGGTCTGGTGCAAAACAGCTATGATCCCCGATATGTTATCTTCAAACACGCCGAAGAGATCAAAATCAAAACTGCCGCTCCCCTTTCCTGGACGCTGGACGGCGAACGGGGCGGCGAGGTTTCCGAGGCCCATATCAAGGTAATTCCCGGCGCGATCAATTTCTTAATGTAAAAAATAAAATCCCCCAACGGGGATTTTATTTTTTGGCTGTCCGTTTTATCGTACACTCCTTTTGCTACAATGAAGTCAGTAAACGAAAGGAGAACAACATTATGAACATTATCTGGTACTTATTTGTATGCGGCAGTTTCTTCGGCAGCGCTTATGTGATCTCCAAAAACAAGGAAAACAAGCGTCTGCGTGCAAGGCTGAACGCCATGGAAGAACCGATCGACCGGCAGTTCATCAACATGGCTGCATAGGGCAGATCCGTTTTAACGGCTTTCCCCGTTTTAAACCAAAAAATCCGGCAGGAATCCTGCCGGATTTTTTTGAATTTTTTATTTCCATTCAACTGTTTCGGGATCGAAGTACATCGGGTTATCACCGTATTCATAACGATCCTGATATCTGGAATAATCCGCCTTGGTACCGATGCGGACATGAACGACCAAACCAAAGTGGTCAGAGATATGTCCCTTCGAAATGTTTTCATCAGCATAATCATAGGTCTTATAATTGAAACCGTAATAATCCAAAGCCATGTTGGCCATGGGTTTTGCCATAACATAGTCGATCTGGGGATTGGTAACGGTAGGATTATTGTAGGTGATCTTGGGTTCGGGCTCGGGAGAGGCCTCCATTGCCAGGTTATGACCGCTGGCCATCAGACCCAGCTCGCAAAGTCCGTCTGCCCACATAGCCACGGCCATGTCGCGCAGATCGAAGAGCTTATCATACTCCATGGCACCATCATAGTTCGCCTGGTTGCGATACTGCAGGTTATAGTCGCCGCCGATGAAGCAATACTCATCCTTGCCCACATTCTTATCCATCCAGGTATGCAGAAGAGACATTCCGGGGATTCCCATTTTATCGGCATCGGGATCAGGATGGTAACAAACGATCCAGAAGATGGCACCGGTATCCTTATCCTGCAGCTTCGCCCAGGAGGAAACATCGGGGTAATTGCCGCCGTTGAAGGTCTTTCCGCTTCTGGTCATATCCTCGGAGATCCAGAAATGACCGCTGTCCAGTTCCTTATACTTCGAAGTCTTATAGAGCACAGGCTCTGCCTGGTCTCCGCCCAACACCTCGGTGCCGGGATCACTGTCGCTCCAGGCACGGTAACGGGAAATGGTGGTATAAGTCGTTTTGAAGTACTGATCATCTTCCGTAAAGAAGTTGATGGCAGAACGGCGGGCCTCCTGATTGAAGATCACATCGGGATCCTCTTCCAGCACTAAAGATTTAAAGCGGCGCAGACGATTGTAAATATTATTACCGGTCCCGTCGCCCTTATCTCCGTGGAGGGTGGAACCGCCGTGCTTAACGTTCTGAGAAAGCATCTTGATCAACGTACCGCTGGACTCTTTTTCAATGGGCTCCATGGTATCTTCATTGTTCAGAGCTTCCCCGTCGGAATCGCCGTTGGAATCTTCATCACCATCGGTGTCTGTGTCATTAGGGTCGTTGGTATCGGAATCCCCGTTGGAATCCTCATCCCCGCTGGTATCGGAATCCTTATCACTGTCGGAATCGGAATCACTGTCGCTATCGCCGTCGGAATCGCTGTCTCCGCCGGAAATGATATTGCCGTCAGCATCCTTAATGATATCCGCCTCATCACGGTCGGTGGTATTGACATAAACGATTTTGGCTTTGCCTTCATACTCGACCTTGACCACGGGATCCCTATCGAGAACGGTGACATTGGCACTGTCGCCTGCTCTTTCGGCATAGGTCCCGCCGCCGGCGCAGGATGCCAGCATACCGCATGCCATTACAACGATCATCATAAGCGCTGCAAATCGAATTGTTTTTCTCATGATATGTCCTCCTTCCGCCAGGGGCAGAAACCGCATAGAGATATTAATAGACAGTATTATTATAACATTCTTTTGTCAATCATTTAATAGCATAATGTTGTTTTTATTCCACACCGTGTTGCTAATTATGGATTTTTTCTTTGATATTTCATCGTATTGTGATAAACTATATGTACTTAAATACAGGAGGCTATTACTTTATGGCTCAGCGTCGCAGCGGCGTATTGCTGCATATCTCTTCCCTGCCCGGCCCATTCGGCATCGGCACCTTCGGCAGGGAAGCCTTTCAATTTATTGATTTCTTAAAAGCAGGCGGCTTTCGCAGCTGGCAGGTACTGCCCTTCACCATCCCCGACGCCTGCAATTCTCCCTATAAAAGCATCAGCGCCTTTGCAGGGAATCCCCTTTTTATCGACCCCGCTCAGCTTTTGGAGGAAGGACTCATTACCGCCGACGAATTAGCAGAATGCAAGGTAGGAAGTCCCTACCGAGTAGATTTTGCCGCCCTTTATGCTCAACGGAAAAGCCTTTATACCAAAGCCTTTTCCCGCCTTTCTCCCAAGCAGAAAGAACAGATCGAACACTTTAAAAAAGAACAGTTCTGGCTGGAGGATTTTGCCCTGTATACCGCCCTTCAAAAAGAGAGCGGCAACGATTGGATCCATTGGGACGAACCCCTCAGACGCCGCGACCCGAAGGCTTTGAGCGCAGCCTGCAAACGGCTTTCGGCTGAAATCGAGCAAACTGTTTTTTTGCAATATCTTTTCTATTCCCAATGGCAAAAGGTGCATACCTATGCCAAGGAGCAGGGGATTGAGATCATCGGCGATATGCCGATCTATGTTTCTTTTGAAAGCGCCGATGTCTGGAGCAATCAAACCCTTTTTGATTTGGACGAAAAAGGCTTTCCCGCCGCAGTAGCCGGCGTACCGCCTGATTATTTCAGCGAGGACGGCCAATGCTGGGGCAATCCCTTATATGATTGGGCCGCCATGAAAAAAGCCGGCTATCAATGGTGGATCCGACGGATCCAAAGCGCCGCTGCCCTTTTTGACCGCGTCCGCATTGACCATTTTCGCGGCTTTTCCGATTACTGGGCGGTACCGGCTGAGGCCGAGACCGCCAAAGAAGGCAAATGGCTTCCCGGCCCCGGCATGGACTTTTTTGACACCCTTTTCAAGATCATCCCCAAGGAAACCCTCATTGCCGAGGACCTGGGCGTGCGGGATGCGCGGCTGGAGGAGCTCTTGAAAGACACCGGTCTTCCCGGTATGCGGGTTCTTCAATTTGCGTTCTTAAGCCGGGATGACGGAATGCACCTGCCCCACAATTACCCCCGTAACACCGTTGCCTACACCGGCACCCATGATAATAATACCCTCTTGGGTTATCTCTGGGAGGTCACCCCCGAAGTGCGGAAATACTGCTTGGATTACTGCCACTATACCGGCTCTGCCTGGAAGGACGGCGGTGCCGAAAACCCCGCTGTTCGCGCAGTTTTAAAGACCCTTTGGGCCTCCCCCGCCGATACGGTGATCCTGCCGGCTCAGGATCTTCTGGGCTACGGCTCTGACTGTAAGATGAACAGCCCCGGTGTTGCAAAGGGAAACTGGGAATACCGTCTCTCCCCCGAAGGCTTTGACCGGCTGGACGCCGCTGTTTTTAAAGAATTGTCCGATTTGTACGCAAGATAAGGGAAACCATGACTATTACCGAAAAGAGGACGAAGAGATGGGCATTGAAGTCTATCGTGCCGAGGGCAGTGACCACAATTCATCATTCAGCTTAAAAACTTAAAAACAGCCCGCTCACGCGGGCTGTTTTTTTATGCATTATATTTGATATTTGGCATCCAAGGATTTTAAGCAGTCCATCGCGGCCTTGCACTCGGTGGGGCCGTCGGGCCACTGCTTTTCGCTTTCGGCGATCATGGGGATACCCCATTCCTTTGCCTTCAGCCAGGAGTCCTCGATGGGACATTCGCCCTGCCCGATATAGCAGCCTTCGCCGGCGGCATCGCCGTCCTTGATATGGACTAAAACCAGACGATCCCTGATCCGCTCCAGCAGAGCAACGGGATTGTTCTTGATGCCCACAAATGCCCAATAGACATCCACCTCAAATTTAATGTTGGTGCGCCAGAGCATCTGTTCAAAATCGACCGTACCGTCATTACGGGGCATCATGGAGAAGGAATGGTTATGGAAAGCAAGGGTGATCCCGTCTTTTTCCAACCGCTCGATCATGGGGTCGCAGACCTCCGCAAAACGATCCATCCGCTCCTGATAGGTACTGCCGCCCACATTGTTGCTGCAGATCACAAAATTCTTATTCCCGAGGGTCTTATGAAATTTTACCGTTCCCTCGTAATCATTCAGAAGTTCCTTGAAATTGCAATGAGCGCCGATGACGGAAAGGCCGTATTTGTCCAGCATTTCCCGCAATTCTTCGGCGCTGTGTCCGTAAAAGCCGGCAAATTCCACCGACTTAAAACCCAATTCCGCCGCCGTACGCAGCGCTGCATCCATATCCTTTTCGGCCAGGTCTCTCAACCCGCAAAGCTGAAGTCCGTATTCCATCATTTTCCCTCTTTTCTCGGATGAGGCAGATTCCAATTATATCGGGTCGCCAGCAACCGTAAAATAAATGTCAGCGCAATGCCCGAAAGGGCCGCGGCGATCTGTTCGCAATGAAGCAGCCGCAGAATATAATAGAGGGTCGCCCCCTCCAACGCGGCGATGGCATAGATCCGCTTATTAAGCACAAAGGGGATCTCCCGCAGCATCAGATCTCGCATAAGACCGCCGCCGATGGCGGTTACAAGTCCCATAGAGATCACCAGAAACCATTGCTTTTCAAAACCCGCCTCCATGGCGATCTGGGCACCGGTCACCGCGAAGGCGCCAAGACCCAGGGCATCGAATACATTATTGATCTTCTCGATGGCGGCTTCATTGGAAAAATACCGTTCCTTCAGAATGCGCGCAACAAAGAAAACGATCAATGCTGCCGAAAGACCCGCCAGGATCATCCAATAATTCGTAAAAAATACCGGTGGGGTTGCGCCCAAAAGGCAGTCCCGCAGAATGCCGCCGCCGAAGGCGGTGACCAGTCCCAAGAGGGACACGCCGAAAATATCCATATTCTTTTTCACCGATACCATGGCGCCGGACACCGAAAAAGCCACAACGCCGATCAATTCCAAAGACAGAAATAAATAGCGCATCATATCACCTGCTGCAATTCATTTTAAAAAAATAATTTCAATCTGTCAATGCGATTCCTTCTCACATTTTTGTGATTTTAGTTTCGCAGGGAATGAATGGGTGCAGGAATCCGTCCGCCGCGGCCGATGAATTTCTCACTGCTTTCCCGATGGACGGGCATAATGGGTGCCTCGCCCAAAAGGCCGCCGAACATCACTGTATCGCCCACATCCTTCCCAATGGCGGGAATGACACGAACAGCGGTAGTCTTATTGTTGATAACACCGATACTGATCTCATCGGCAATGATGGCGGAAATGGTAGAGGCCGGAGTATCGCCGGGAATGGCGATCATATCCAGACCCACCGAGCAAACGGCGGTCATCGCCTCTAATTTATCGAGAGTCAGCACACCCTCACTTGCGGCACGGATCATCCCTGCATCCTCGGATACGGGAATGAAAGCGCCCGAAAGGCCGCCTACATGGGAGGAAGCCATGGTGCCGCCCTTTTTAACGGCGTCATTAAGAAGCGCCAGGCAGGCGGTGGTACCGTGGGTACCGCAGCGTTCCAGACCCATCTCCTCTAAGATATGCGCCACCGAATCCCCCACTGCGGGGGTAGGTGCCAGAGAAAGATCCACGATTCCGTAGGGCACATTCAGCCGACGGCAGGCCTCATTGGCCACCATCTGACCCATACGGGTGATCTTAAAGGCGGTTTTCTTCACAATATCGGCAATTTCCGTAATATCGGCATCGGGGTGCTTGGCGATGGCGCTGCTCACCACGCCGGGGCCCGAAACGCCCACGTTGATAACACATTCACCCTCGCCCACTCCGTGGAAAGCACCTGCCATAAACGGGTTATCCTCCGGCACATTGGCGAAAACGACTAATTTTGCACAGCCGATGGAATCGGCCTCGGCGGTCGCCTCGGCACACTCCCGGATGATCTCGCCCATTAATTTTACAGCATCCAGATTGATGCCGGCCTTGGTGGTGGCCACATTGATGGAGGAGCAAACGCGGGAGGTCTCTTTCAGTGCCCGGGGCAAAGAGCGGATCAGATTGAGATCGCTCTGGGTGGCTGCCTTATGTACCAGTGCGGAAAAGCCGCCCACAAAGTTGATGCCGCAGGTGATGGCGGCCCGCTCCAAGGTCTTGGCCACCTCCACCATATCATCCTCCGAGTAGCCGGGAGTCACCAACGCAATGGGGGTCACCGACACCCGCTTGTTGATGATGGGCACACCGAAGGTTCTTGCAATGTCCTCGCCGGTCTCCACCAGATTGCCGGCCAGACGGGTGATCTTTTCATAAATTCGATCGCAGAAGGTCTTGACATCCCGATCCACGCTGTCAAACAGGGAGATCCCCATGGTGATGGTGCGGACGTCCAGATGCTCCTCATCGATCATCTTGATGGTTTCAATAATATCACCGTGATTCAGCATAGGCTCACCTCTTAAACGCGGTGCATGGCGTCAAAGACGTCCTCATGCATCACATGGATCACCAGACCCATCTCTTTCCCGGCCTCTTCGATCTCACGGGCCAAAGAAACAAAATCCTTTTCGCTCTTCTCGTCCATGCTCACCCACATGATCATGGTGAAGGTCTCATGGAGCACCTTCTGGGTGATATCGTTGATATTTACATTATTGTCGGCGCAGATATTGGACAGCCGGGCAATGATGCCCACCCTGTCCTTGCCGATCACAGAAATAACTGCATTCATTTTAGGTTACCTCACTTCTTCTTAATTGCCTCTATTTTATCATGTTTATTGTAAAAATCAATCCTTTCTTGCAAAATCTCTTATTTATTGGTAGAATATTAGTATCAAATAAAAAGAGAGTATGCTTATGAATACGGTCACTTTACGATCCTACGCAAAAATCAATCTGAGCCTGGATGTTACCGGCGTGCGGGAGGACGGATACCACCTTTTGGAATCGGTTTTCCAGCAGATCGGCATCTACGATAATATCCGGGTTCGGCGGGAGCACGGAAACGGCGGCATCCGGATCCGCTGCAACCTGCCCTTTATCCCCACCGACGAGCGGAATATCGTTCATAAGACCGCCGCCGCCTTTTTTAAAGCGGCGGGCATTGAGGAGTACCAGATCTCCATCGATCTCCGCAAGACCGTCCCCTCCGGGGCGGGACTCGGCGGCGGCAGTGCCAACGGCGCAACGGTCTTTTCCGCCCTTTGCCGTCTCTATGGGGTATCCTTCTCCACGAAAGAGGCCATCCGTATCCTCTGCCCCCTGGGCGCCGATATCCCCTTCTTTTTATTCGGCGGCACCCGGCTGGCCACCGGTGTGGGCGAGGTTTTGACCCCCGCTCCCCCGTTGAAGGATTGCTTTATTCTGCTGGCCAAGCCCAAGGCGGGTGCCTCTACCAAACAGATCTTTGAAAAATTAGAAGAGACCGGCATCCCCCGCCATCCCGATACCCCGGGAGTGCTTAAAGCCTTAGAAAACGGCGATATCAAGGCGCTTGCTGCGGCCTCGGAGAATGTATTGGAAACGGCTACCTTCGCCCTGAAGCCCCAGGTTCAGGAGCTCAAAGAGGCCATGCAGAAGGAAGGCGCCGCCATGGCACTGATGAGTGGCAGCGGAAGTTGTGTTTTCGGCATCTTTGAAAACGAAAAAGAGGCACGCAGAGCCATGAAAAATATGCGGCAGTATACCCGCACCGTATTCTTGACACGCCCCATCCATCGTCCCGCACGAACCGACTTCGGTCACTCCTAAACAAAATAATAAAAGCGATCCTGAGGGATCGCTTTTATTTGATTTTTCGGATACTTTCCATGATCTTCCACAGGATCCCGTTTCCGCCGTTCTTTTTTGCCTCAGGCGCACCTCCGATCATCAGGACCAAGGTACGGTTTTGCTCATCGGCATCAATGCGAAACCGGTGTTCGCAGTATTCCGCTCCTTCATATTCATATAGAAGATCGCAGCCTTCCAATCCATTTTGGACAAACCGGACCGGCTCGTCCTTCAAAACAACCCCATCCTCCTCTTTCCAGAGATCCAGTATCGGCGTTTGATCATTGTATTCTTTGCCTGTTGTGTAGATCTTGATATCCGAATCCTCTCCCGAAATCTTAAGTTCAAAATAAAAATTTTTCAGGATATCACCCTGCAAATAAACGCCCTCCGGCAAAGTAATCGTGAAATTTTTATAGATGATTTGCATAATTTTCCTCTCTTCCGACATTTTCCGACATTTTTGAATAACACTATTTTACACTATTTACCACGATAAATCAATATTTAAGGCCGCTTTGTGGTATTCTTTTTTCGAGGTGAATAATATGAAGCCGTTGAAAGATAGTGTTAGTATCACTCTGGATAGCGATATTATAAAGAGAATCCGGGAGATCGCAGAATATGTTGACCTCTCCCTTTCCCAATATATTAATGTAGTATTGAAAAATCATTTAAAAGAATACGACAAAACGCATAAAAAAGACTAAATAAAAGCCACCGAACGATTTCGGTGGTTTTTTTCATATATCACCACGATTTGTGCATTGTTTAATGCCGAAAAATCAAGTATGATTATGATATGAATA
>JAFUNM010000019.1 GCA_017482195.1 Clostridia bacterium | reverse complement strand
TTTGAAGTATTCTTTGATACCATGATCATCTGTACTATGACCGCGTTGGTGGCGCTGACCTCCGGCTTTATCGATCTGGAAACCGGTCTTATTGTGGGTGAAGTCAATGATGCAACTTTGATCAGCCAGGCATTTGGTAATGTTTTCGGTTCTTTCGGTGAATGGTTCGTGGCCATCGCTATGCTGCTCTTTGCCTTTACCACTGTTCTGGGCTGGTCTCAGTATGGTTCCAAGGCGGTGGAATACCTCTTCGGTGTGAAAGCCGTTAAGGTCTATAAGGTGATCTTCGTATTGATGATCGTCTCCGGTGCGCTGATGACCTCCTCTCTGGCTTGGGATATTTCCGATACCTTCAACGGCCTGATGATGATCCCCAACCTGATCGCGGTGGTATTGCTCAGCCCTCTGGTTGCTAAAATCACCCGCAATTATATCCGCCGTAAGCTCAAAGGCGAGGATATTAAACCCATGTATTCTCATTTTCCGGAGATCCAGGAGCAGGCAGAGGCCAGCGCTGATGAGGATGTTATCCTTTAAACAACATAAAAAGATCCGCAAGATCAAATCTTGCGGATCTTTCCTTTTTTATTCAAAATATAAACGTCGTTTTTCGTCTGCCCGATGGCAGTTGCTGTTTTCTCTTTTAAGATGACCGCTTCGCCGTCTTTCAGTCGGCAGGGATAGCCTTCTTCATTCAAATAATAAAGAGCGCCGTCTTCGCCGGCGGTCAGCCTGGAAAGGGATGAGGCGGTGATCTGCTTTGTTTCCGTACCAACCGTATAAAGTCCGCTTTCGCCGCAAGCATAAAGAGTACCGCCCACCGTGCATAATTCATTGAATATAGGTGTTTCTAAGCGTGTTTCACCGGCATAAATTCGGCCTTCGGTATCTAAAATGTAAAGAGTGTCGTCAATAAAAGTAAAATCCTTAGCCTTTCTGTAGGAAAGGGTGGTAATGTAACTGCCGTCTCCGGCCAGATATTTCACGGTGTTTTCAAGGGTGCTTAAGAAGTAGAGACCCTCTTTTGCCGGAATCATCCGGTTGGCTGAAAGATGGGTCAACTTGATCTCCAGACCCTTATAATTGGCGTAGATCCCTTGATCGGTGGTAAAGTAGATGATGGTTCCGTCCGAAACCATTCCGTCTGCTCGGGAAACATCCTTTAAGGTAAAGCCGCCTTGGGCCACCGATGCCTCTGTACCGACGGCGGCTGAGACCTGCGGATCACTTTCGACCCCTTCCGGCAAGGTGATGGCGTGTTCCAAGAGCTTTTCCGCCTCCTGTTGAGCAGAATAAAGGGTCAGCGGTTCGGCATATTGCTGATAGCTTATCAGTAGCTCTCGCCGGATCCCCTCATCCTCCGGATTTTCTTCCAAGATTGCAAGGCGGCAAAGGTTTTGGGCGATTCGTCCCTGTGCCTTTGCCAGCAGACTGTACGGATCCGGTGCCTTCTTCGGCAGCAGAAGAAGCAGTACGATCCCTATCGCGGAAAGTGTGCTTATAATGCCGATGATCATCGGCTTTTTCTTCATATTTCTGATCATATGTAGATTCTAACATAATTCAGTTTAAAAATGAAGAGAATTTTGGCGAATTTTTTATTGACTGACAAAAAATGGGGTGCTATAATTTTTTTATTCTAATATAGGAGATGATACATATGGCAATCAAAAATGCCTATCTAAATGATCTTTATGCGCGCGTAGAGCAGCGCAATCCCGGCGAAAAAGAATTCCTGCAGGCCGTGTATGAGGTTCTGGAGTCTTTAGAGCCCGTTGCTGAGCAGCGTGCCGATCTGATCGAGGCCGGCGTCTTTGAACGGATGGTAGAGCCGGAGCGTCAGATCAGCTTCCGTGTACCCTGGGTAGATGATAACGGGAAGGTGCAGGTTAACCGCGGCTACCGTATTCAGTTCAATTCGGCGATCGGTCCCTATAAGGGCGGGATCCGTTTCCATCCTACGGTGAACTATTCCATTATGAAGTTCCTCGCTTTCGAGCAGACCTTCAAAAACAGTCTTACCAGCCTGCCCATGGGCGGCGGTAAGGGCGGCTCTGATTTTGATCCCACCGGCAAGAGTGATGGAGAAGTCATGCGTTTCTGTCAAAGCTTTATGACAGAGCTTTCCAAGCATATCGGCGCTGATACCGACGTACCTGCCGGTGATATCGGTGTCGGCGCAAGAGAAGTCGGCTATATGTTCGGCCAGTATAAGAGACTCCGCAATGAGTTTACCGGCGTTCTTACCGGTAAGGGGATCCCCTTCGGCGGCTCCCTGATCCGTCCCGAGGCCACCGGTTACGGCGCAGTCTATTATGTGGTTGAGATGCTTAAGGCTGTGGGCGATGAAGTCAAGGGCAAGACCTTTGCCGTCTCCGGCTTCGGCAATGTTGCTTGGGGTACTGTAAAGAAGGTCAATGAGCTGGGCGGTAAGGTCGTTACCATCTCCGGCCCCGACGGTTATGTTTACGATCCCGACGGTGTCTCCACCGATGAGAAGGTGGATTACCTCCTCGAAATGCGTGCCTCCGGCCGCAATAAGGTGCAGGACTATGCCGATAAGTTCGGTGTACCGTTCTTTGCCGGAAAGCGTCCCTGGGAGCAGAAGGTGGATATCGTTATGCCCTGCGCTACCCAGAACGAAGTAGATGTGGAAGATGCCAAAAATATCGTTGCCAACGGCGTAAAATACTATGTGGAGGTTTCCAATATGCCTACCACCGCTGAGGCGGTTACTTATCTGAAAGAGAATGGCGTGATCATCGCCCCCTCTAAGGCGGTCAATGCCGGCGGCGTTGCTGTTTCCGGTCTCGAAATGAGCCAGAACTCCATGCGCTATAGCTGGACGGCTGAAGAAGTGGATGCTAAGCTCTATCAGATCATGGCCAACATCTTCAAGGCTTCTTCTGAGGCTGCCGAGAAATACGGCATGAAGGGCGATCTCATCGCCGGCGCCAACATTGCAGGCTTCCTGAAGGTAGCAGAAGCAATGAAAGCCCAAGGCGTGGTATAAGGCGATCGAAATAAATACCGAACAAACTTAAAAAGGTTTCCGAAGGGCTTGCCCTTCGGAAACCTTTTTGTTGTGTAACGAATACTACCGGCACGGTCGGTCGTTATAATTCCGCAATGCGAATAGCGGGAAAGAGCTCTTTTGCTAATGGGGCAAGATCCTTCGGCAATGTGAGAAAAACATGCTTTTGGCAATCGTACCGCCGGAGAAGAATGGGTAATTTCTTTAAAACTTCCTCATGATCCAATTTTAAGTTGAAGATGGTATGGCAGGAGAATTTTTTAAGAATCTTTTCCAAGGGGGTGGCATATACCAAAATTCCTTCCGGGGAATCGGAGAGAGGGAGCGTGATCTCCTGAATGTCGGTAGCAACTGCCGCGCCGATGGCTTCCAAGGTTTTCTCCGCAGGAGCCTCCATGGAAGTGCGGGGATAGGGGGTCCACTCATCGGGACGCACGATGGCGCTGCCGCCGGGGCGATATTTCCAGGGGCGGCGGCCCTTTTCAATGTATTCATAGTGGGCGCAAGGCTCGCCGCCGAAACCGGCGGGTTTATAATACTTTTTCTTGGGGTCGATCTCGCAAGTGGTAATACCAACGGCGCTTTTCATATCTACCAGCATGGTACCGTCGGGCGCTACTACCATGCTGCAACCACCGATATGGGAGTTTTCATCCATGCTTACGGAGGAACGGATCAAATAAGCGTTGGTATTATAAGAGAGAAAGCGGCC
>JAFUNM010000018.1 GCA_017482195.1 Clostridia bacterium | reverse complement strand
ATGGTGGCGGTAATTGGATTCGAACCAATGACACTGCGGGTATGAACCGCATGCTCTAGCCAACTGAGCTATACCGCCATCGCAGAACGAGTTATATCTTACACTAAAAAGAGGGTTTTGTCAACCTATTTTTCAAAAAAAATGATTTTTTTTCTTATTTTGTAAAACCTATTAGAAAGAAAGGTGGGTATAAACAAAATGAGCGAAAAAAAAGATAAATCAGAAGAAACTTTAGATGACCTTTTAGAATTAGGATCTGCCGAAACAGATTCAGGTATACAGGTATTAACTGTTATTGGCCAAATCGAAGGCCATTTTTTGGCTCCGGAACAGAATAAAACCACCAAATACGAGCATCTTTTACCGATTCTGGTATCTATGGAAGAGAGTAAGAATGTAAAAGGTGTACTGATCCTGCTTAATACCATGGGCGGTGATGTGGAGGCAGGCTTGGCGATTGCGGAACTCATCGCTTCGATGAATACGCCTACCGTCTCTTTGGTACTGGGCGGCGGTCATTCCATCGGTGTCCCCTTGGCTTGTGCAGCGAAGCGCTCCTTCCTCGTTCCCACCGCCACTATGACTCTCCAGCCCGTCCGCGCCACCGGCACCATCATCGGGGTACCTCAAAGCCTTCGTAACCTGGAGGAGATGCAGAACCGGATTTGCGATTTTATCGTCAAAAATTCCCGTATCCCTTTTGCCCGGCTTAAGACACTAATGACTGATGTGGGAAATATGGTCAATGATGTAGGCACTATTCTGGACGGAGAACAAGCAGCGCAAGAAGGTTTGATCGACGGTGTGGGTGGACTGAAAGAAGCACTGTCTGCTTTAAAAGAAATGATTGAAAAAGAAGAGGAAACCGAGTATAATAAAAACCATGAACCTGATCGTACGAGCTGAACAATCGGATATTGAAACTCTCGCCGCTCTTTTTGCAGAAGGCTTTATGCACGATCCTCTTTACTGTCATTATATTCCGTATGAAAATGACCGCCATGGGATCCTGCTGCAGATCTTCCGCAAATATCTAACGGATTATTGGGAAAAGTTAACGGTGTTCGTAGCCTCAGACCGTTCCGCCGGGCTTTGCATATGCCCCTGGGACGCAGAGGGTACGGAGCGCATCGTTCTGCCGTTTCCTGCGGAGAAAGTGTATGAGCAGATCAATCAAAGCCTTGCGCCCCAATTCTATGAGAATTACCTGATTCTGGACCTTTTAGCTGTTCGCCCTGATATGCGGGGCAAGGGTCTTGCCAGAGCCTTGGTGGAGGCTTTTATTACAATTGTCAAAACCACCGGACAAACCGGTATCGTAGAAATTTATGAACCGGGGAATCTGGAATTTTACCAAAAACTGGGGTTTCGGCTGGCCCATATCCAGCCGGTGGGTGAGACCTTGTCTGCCTATCTGTTGGAGTGGAAGGAAGAATGACTGTTGCAGCTTTAAAAAACTTAATCGTGGAATTCGGTGACCGTCGGGTGATCGACGATGTCAGCGTTCTTTGCGAAGAGGGTGCAGTCGTTGGCCTGATCGGCGGAAACGGTGCCGGTAAATCCACCCTTTTAAATGTATTGGCCGGCAATCTGCAAGAAACCGCCGGTGAGCGGTTCTTGCATCCTAAGACTCGCATTGGCTATCTTTTGCAAAACAGCGGCCTATCCGGCGGCAGAACCATTATGGAGGAACTGCGCAGCGTGGTTCAGGAGGGGCTGGATGCCATTGAGCGTCTGCCTCAGACGACTGATCCGAAAGAGTATGCACGTCTGCAAGCAATCATCGATGCCGCCGATGCCTATCAGATCGATGTGCGGATCAAAACGGTTCTTAACGGTATGGGCTTTGGCGGTTATGACCTGACCTTGGATGTTTCGGAGCTCTCCGGCGGTGAGCAAACCCGCCTTGCCCTTTGTAAGTTGCTGATCGAACAGCCCAATTTGCTGCTTTTGGATGAGCCGACCAACCATCTGGACTTTAAGACCTTATGCTGGCTGGAGGAGTACATAAAGGCTTATAAAGGCTCTGTCATTGTGGTCTCCCATGACCGCTTTTTTCTGGATCGCTGTGTTAGCGAGATCTGGGATATGGAGGAAGGGCGGATTCGTTGTTATAACGGCAATTATACCGCTTTTAAAGAGCAAAAAGAACTGTATCTCAAAGAACAGGAGCGGCTCTATGAGCAGCAGGAAAAGGAAGTCGCAAAGCTGACTGATTATATCGATCGCAACTTGGTTCGTGCGTCCACCTCTGCCATGGCCAAAAGCCGCCGTAAACAACTTGAACGGATGGAGTTGATCGAGAAGCCGCATTCCGACGAACGCCGTTTAAAACTCAAATTTCCGGTGGATCTGGCGGGTGGTAACGATGTTCTTCAATGCCGGGATCTAACGGTCTCGGTGGGTGAGGATCATCTGCTCTTTTCCGGACTTACCTTTCGGATGCAAAAAGGGGAGAAGATCGCTATCGTGGGCGATAACGGAACCGGTAAGACCACCCTTCTTTCCGTGTTGATGGGCGAGCTGGCTCCGGTCAGCGGTAATATTCGCTGGGGTGCTAATATTCGGCGGGGCATTTTTCGCCAGGCGACCCATTTATCAATGATGATCATACAGTATTGCAGGAGCTTTCCGATCTATATCCTCAAATGACCCATCAGCAGTTGCGCTCTCTTTTGGCGCAAGTCTCCTTTCTGGGCGAAGAGGTAGAACTGAAGGTTGGTACTCTTTCCGGCGGCGAGCGGGCAAGATTTCAATTTGCGGCGCTGATGCCTCAGCGTAGCAATACCCTGCTTTTGGATGAGCCGACCAACCATCTGGATCTTCCCGCCCGGGAAGAGGTGGAGCGGAGCCTTGCGGATTTCAGCGGCAACCTGTTGGTGGTTTCCCACGATCGTTATTTTCTTTCGCATGTTCCAACTAAAATTTTGAAATTAACCCCTCATGGCTTGGTGGAACTCAAGAACTTAGAAGAATACTGGACTGAAGAGCCGCAAGGGGAAAAAACACCCGTCAAAGAGAAAAAAGTCCAACCTTCCAATTATAAGAGTAAGGAAATGCGGGCAAAAGAGGCTGCAAAACGCCAGGAACTTTCCCGTATTGAACGTCAGCTGGAGGAAACCGAAAAAGCTCTTGCAGAGCAAAATAAGCGCCTGGAGGAGGCGGGT
>JAFUNM010000017.1 GCA_017482195.1 Clostridia bacterium | reverse complement strand
CAGTGATGGACGCGACGCAGTGCATACACATCATACCGGGTACTTTTAAGCTACACATTTTTTATTCTCCTTTCGGTTTAAATCGTTTTAATCGCAATGCGTTTGTCAACACGGAAACAGAGGACAGGGACATGGCGGCGGCGCCGATCATGGGATTGAGTAACGGTCCGCCGAAGAGATAGAGCAGACCGGCAGCCACCGGGATGCCAAGAGTATTATAAGCAAATGCCCAGAAAAGATTCTGGCGGATATTGCGGATGGTGCGGCGGGACAGTTCCATGGCGGTGGGCACCGCGGACAGTTCGCTGTGCATCAGAACCACATCCGCCGATTCTATGGCAATATCCGTACCGGAGCCGATGGCAATCCCTACATCGGCAGTGGCAAGAGCAGGGGCATCGTTGATGCCGTCCCCCACCATGGCAACTTTTTGGCCGCTTGCCTGCAGTTCCTTGATCACCGCGGCTTTATCACCGGGCAGAACTTCGGCGCGGATCTCAGTGATCCCCGCTTCTTTGGCAATGGCCTCGGCGGTACGCCTGGCATCGCCGGTCAGCATCACCACCTGAACACCCTGAGCTTGCAGCATTCGAACTGCGGCGCCACTGTCTGCTTTCAAGGTATCTGCCACCGCGGCGATACCTGCGGGTTTTCCGTTGATGGCGATATAGATGGGGGTCTTGCCCTCTTTTTCCAATTGCTCCATGGGGAATACGGCAAAGGAAATACCGCTCTCCGCCATCATCCGAGCGTTGCCTACCAGGATCTTTTTGCCGTTCACTTTGGCAATCACACCTCTGCCCACCGCGGCTTCAAATTCTTCCGGGTCGGGCAGATCAAAGTCTTTCGCCGCCTCCAAAATGGATCTGCCCAACGGATGCTCCGAAGGACGCTCAGCTGCAGCAGCCAAGGTCAGCAGTTGAGTGCGATCCATCCCCTCGGCAGGAATCAGATCGGTGAGGATGGGTTTGCCGGCGGTGAGAGTGCCGGTCTTATCCAGAACAACAGTACTGATGCGGTGGAGTTCTTCAACCGCCTCTCCGTTTTTAAAAAGGATTCCGTATTCCGCACCTTTTCCGATGCCAACCATAATAGCGGTAGGCGTGGCAAGGCCTAAAGCGCAGGGACAAGCGATGACTAACACCGACACCAAAATAGAAAGGCAGAAGCCCCAGCTTTGACCGCTGATCTTCCACGCAGCGGCGGCGATCAGAGCGATAAGCATGACCGCGGGAACAAAGTAGCCGGAAACGACATCAGCCAGTCGGGCGATGGGTGCTTTGGAACCTTGAGCATCCTCCACCATGCGGATCATGCTACCGAGGGCAGTATCTTCTCCCATGCGGTCGATCTTCACCTGCAAGGTGCCGCTCTGGTTGATGGAGCCGGCAAAGACGCGGCATCCCTCCCCTTTATCCACCGGCAGACTCTCGCCGGTGAGCATGGATTCATCGATGGCAGAGTTGCCGGAAAGAACAGTACCGTCCGCCGGCACCCGGCTGCCGGGTTTGAGAATCAAAACATCCTCTGCCAGCAGTTTGGAGGTGGGGACTTCCAATTCCATGCCGTCACGCAACACAAAGGTAGTGGCAGGAACCAATTTCATCAGGCTCTTGATGGCTTGGGAGGTCTTGCCCTTGGAAATGGTTTCCAAAGTCTTCCCCAACAGGATCAACGTAATGATAACACCAACCGATTCAAAATAGAGTTCATGGGCGGCGTGGTGATTGCCGTTTGCAATCCGGAACAGCGAATAGATGCTGTAACCGAAGGAGGCAGTGGTGCCGACAGCAATCAGGCTATCCATATTAGGGCTGCCGCGAAACAGCGCAGAGTAACCTACGGCATAAAACTTCCAGCCCACGATCATGGTGCCAATGGCCAGCACCATCTGTGTGAAGGCATAGATCAAAGGATCATCAAACAAACCCGGAACCGGCAAACCGATCATGGGGCCCATGGCCAGATAAAAGAGGGGAACAGAAAAGCAAGCCGCCAAAGTCAGTTTGGTTTTCATGGAACGCACCTTACGGGCATTTTTATCGAGGCCGGCGGCATTTTTCTTGCGTTCCGCTGCACCGAACCCGGCACGCTCCACAGCGGTAATCACAGCGGAAAATACCGCATTGTTTTCCGCATCCACCGCCATCCGCTCAGCGGCAAGATTCACCGACGCTTCCCGTACCCCCTCCACCTTGCGAACTACTCTTTCAATACGGGAGGAGCAGGCGGCACAGGTCATGCCGGTAATATCAAATTCTTTTTTCAACCAATCACCTTATTGATTTTTTTCTATTATAATGATAAAATACTGATATCAAATATACAAGTATGCACTAAATGGTGCGATACTACCCAAAAGGATAGTGATAACATGAATGAGCATTGCCCTGTGGGCGAAACCATCCGTCTGATCGGCGGAAAATACAAAGCCCTGATCCTTTGGTTTCTGACCGAAGGAACCTTACGATACGGCGAACTGCAAAAAAAGATTCCTGAGGCCACTCCGAAAATGCTGACCCAGCAGCTCAGAGAACTGGAGGCCGATGCCCTGATTCAACGCACGGTTTACCCGGTAGTGCCCCCAAAAGTAGAATACAGCCTGACCGCGCTCGGTAAAAGTATGATTCCCATTTTAGAGAGTATGTATCAATGGGGCGAAAGCTATTTAAAGGAACGGGGAATCTGTCCGAATTGTGCCATGAAAAAGCATTGACTTTTTGCCGACAGTATGGTAGAATTTTAAAGTTCATACGGGCCATTAGCTCAGTTGGTTAGAGCTCCCGGCTCATAACCGGTCGGTCCCGGGTTCGAGTCCCTGATGGCCCACCAAATAAAAAATGCATCCCTTGCGGATGCATTTTTTTATTTACCGCTATACAGAACAGGCAACTTGAATTTTAGTAAAATGTTGCCACTTCCTCCACAGGGGGAATAGCCGGTTCAATCTCGGTCACGGTGAGGACAGGTCCTTCGCGTCCATAGGCTTCATGGAAGCCCACATGGACGATAGCCGTGACGGTGGCCCAACTGCCGTTTTTGAGACGAAAGGAATCGGGATAGACACAGGCAACGCCGGCAAACTGGATATCCTCCACACAACAGGTCATCACCTGGCGACCAAAAACAAAAAAACTACCGTCACTGCGCTCATCCAGGATAACACGGCCCTTGAATTTAAGCGTCTTACCCTCGTAATTGGGCAGTTCCTCAGAGAGATCGCGGTACCACAAGGCGTAGTCGATATCTTCGATCTCTACGACCGGAGCGTTAAGATCAAAGGGCATCGGATCCTTGATGGTATCGGGAATCACCTGACCCTCCACCGACTCATAGACAATGTCGGCACGGCGGGAGATGCCGCGGACTAATTTATGATAGGGCATAACATCGGCGCTTTTTGGCATTCGATTGAAAATGACCATTTCGGCGCTTTGCAGTTTATCTACCACCAAATTACGCATATTAGCGTTATAGGTGAGGATGGTGCTGCTGTCCATAAAGCAAAATTCCTGAACAATGATCCAGCCTTCTGGAAGGGCGTCATAGAGATCGCCGATCTGCCACATGCCGTTGTACTCCAAAAAAACCCGTTGGGCGCGGCTGCTTTTTACGAGCCGTTCCAACAGCTTAGGCTTGAGCGCCTCCTGCTCATCGACCGTCTGGATAAAGACACGGTCGGAGGCAAAACGAGCAGGCTCCAGTTCCACCTCTCCTTCCTCACAGCAAAGAAGCAAGGTGGGGGTTCCGTCATTATAAGAGGGATCCTCTAAGGTTTCCTGAATAAAGCTGGTTTTGCCGCTATCCAGAAAGCCGGTGAAGAGATATACCGGAATTTGGGTCATATCTTAACCCTCCAAACCAAAGAGAGCGGTAAGGGCAGTTTCATCCAGCTCGGAGCCGATGACACAAAGTCTGCCGATAACCTGAGGCGCACCCTTGCGAACCTCCTGCTCACCGGGAACATAATCGAAGAACAGCCACTGGCCGTTTTCGTCGGCAACCATTCCCTTGGCGCGCAAGACGGTACCGAATTTTCCGGTATCCAGCTCTTCCAGAGCAGTATTCAACTGATCGACAGAATAGGAGCGGGTGGTTTCCTTGCCCCAGCTGGTAAAGACCTCATCGGCGTGGTGGTGATGATCGTGATCGTGGCATCCGCAGGTGCACTCTTCGCCGTGATCATGGTCATGGTGATGCCCATGCTCATGTTTATGATCGTGATCATGGCAGCCGCAATCACAATCTTCATCATGGTCATGATGGTGATGCTCGTGGTGCAGTTCATGAAGAATCTCTTCGAGAGAATCCTTTTGCTCCATAGCATCCTGAATCTGTTTTCCGGTCAACTGATCCCAGGGGGTCGCGATGACGGTAGCCTTTGGATTCTTTTCTTTGATCAGTGCGACCGCTGCTGCCAGTTTTTCAGGTGTGAGATTCTGGGAGCGACTTAAAATGATACAAGCAGCATGCTCCAGCTGATTATCATAGAATTCACCGAAATTCTTGGCATAGATCTTACATTTTCCTGCATCGGCAACGGTGGTAAAGCTATTTAGCTGGACATCCTGCAGTTCCAGATTGGTGACAGCAGTAATAACATCGCTGAGCTTTCCCACGCCGCTGGGCTCGATGAGGATACGGTCAGGATGGTATGTTTCAACCACCTGCTCCAAAGCCTTACCGAAATCACCCACCAGGCTACAGCAGATGCAGCCGGAGTTCATTTCAGTGATCTCGATGCCGGCCTCTTGCAAAAAGCCGCCGTCTATGCCGATCTCGCCGAATTCATTTTCGATCAACACCAGTTTTTCATCGGAATAGGCCTCTTCCATCAGTTTTTTAATCAGGGTTGTTTTACCGGCACCCAAAAATCCGCTGAAAATATCGATTTTCGTCATGATCTATTACTCCTCACATTTAGTCAATTTTGCAAAATTGGCCATAATTTTTTTAGTTCCTACTTTATCAAACTGCACTTCCAGCAAAAAGTCACTGCCCATGGGAGTCTTACTGAGCAAAGTGCCGTCGCCAAAGGTTTTATGACGCACCCGATCACCGCAATCGAAATTCAACACAGGTGCTGCCTGAGGGGCAGGCTTGCGAATGGCAGGCGCAGGGGTATTGCGCACATAACCGGTACGTACGGCCGAGGCGGCACGGGAAGGATAAGAGGCACTTCCAAAGGACGAGCCGAAGGCAGTAGAGGTCTTTGGGGTGAGATCTTCGGTAACCAAAACCGGAAGTTCTCTTAAAAATTCGCTGGGAATACAGAATTGAGTTCTTCCGTAGAGCATCCGCTGGCGGGTATGCAGCAGCCAGAGACATTTGCGAGCGCGGGTAACGCCCACATACATCAAGCGGCGCTCCTCCTCGATTCCGTCGGGCTCGTCCATACTCCGCTGGGAGGGAAACAGGCCCTGCTCCATACCGATCATAAAGACATAATTGAACTCCAGACCCTTGGCACTATGGAGGGTCATCAAAACCACACGATCCTCATCGTCGGTCAACTGATCTACATCGGTCATCAAAGACACTTCCTCCAAAAAACCGGAGAGGGTGCCTTCGGGGTTCATTTGGCTGTACTGCTTAACGGAGGTACAAAGCTCCATAATGTTGTTGATACGATCCTTCGCTTCGTCGGTATCCTCCAGTTCCAGCATGGTGATATAGCCGCTTTCTCTTGCCACCTTTGCCACCCATTCATCAAGGGGCATCCGTGACAACTCCTCTTTAAGATTTTCAATCAGACGGTAGAACGTCTCAAGAGTAGCGGCGGTGCGACTGAGGGTTGGATATTCCGACGCTTTACCCATCACCTCCAGCATAGAGCGGAACTCGCTGCTTGCGATCTGCTCCAAAGCCGCGATGGTGGCGGCGCCGATCTTCCGCTTAGGTTCGTTGATGATCCTCTTTAAGCGAAGATCGTCCCGGGGGTTATTGATGATCTGCATATAGGCGAGGATGTCTTTAATTTCCTTGCGCTCATAGAAACGGAAGCCACCCACCACTTTATAGGGAACACCGCTTTTTACAAAATAACGCTCGATAGAGTTGGCTTGAGCGTTCGTACGGTAGAGGACGGCAAAATCAGAAAACTTTGCGCCGTCTTTGACGACCCGCTCCTGAATGGTATCGGAAACAAAACGGCTTTCTTCAAAATCATCGGAAAGGCGACGCAGGTAAACCGGTTCGCCCTTCTCTCCTGCCGTCCACAGTTCTTTGCCCTTTCGCTGGGTATTATGGGCGATCACACCGTTTGCCGCATCCAAAATATTGGAGGTAGAACGGTAATTCTGTTCCAAACGGATGACCTTGGCGTTGGGAAAGCGTTCTTCAAAGAGCAGAATATTCTCGATGGTAGCGCCGCGAAATTTATAAATACTCTGATCATCGTCGCCCACCACGCAGATATTACCGAATTTAGAGGAAAGCAAAGAAACCAACCGATACTGAAGGGGATTTGTGTCCTGATATTCGTCTACCATAATATAACGGTAACGGCCTGCATATTTTGCCAGAATTTCGGGGTGGTTTTCAAAAAGTTCCACCGTCTTTAAGATCATATCATCAAAGTCCAAGGCATTGGCAGCCTGCAGCTCCGCCTCATAGCGGGCATAGACCTTTGCAGCCTGCTCCATACGGTGGTCTTTGCCGTAGTGTTTACAAAAAGTATCAGGAGCGACCCGCTCGTCTTTCGCCCGGGAGATATACCATTGGATCGTGCGGGCGGGCAGGACGGTATCGTCTACATTCAAAGCCTTCATAGCAGCTTTGATGACCCGCTGGGTATCATCGGTATCATAGATGGTATAGTTCTTGTTAAAAACACCGTCCACGGCAATCTCAGCCCTCAGGATTCGGCCGCAAAAACTATGAAATGTAGCCGCGGTCACACCGAAAGCATCGGCGCCCATCATGGCATCGATCCGGTCACAAAGCTCCTTGGCGGCCTTATTGGTAAAGGTGATCGCTAAGATATGATAAGGCGCACAGATCCCTTTGGAAAGCAGATAAGCGATACGGTTGATCAACACGGTAGTCTTTCCGCTGCCGGCCCCTGCCAAGATCAGTAAAGGTCCTTCGGTATGCTCTACGGCCTCCCGCTGACGCTCATTCATTTGATTCAGTTTTTCTTCCAAGATATTTTGAAGCATACAATTCCTCGCTAATAGATCAATATTATAATTATACTCTCTAAAGAAAAACAAGTCAACAAAAAAGCCACCCCGAAGGGTGGCTTTTATCATCTTTACTCAGCGTCTTCGCAATCCTCGCCGCAACAATCGCAATTACCGTCGCAATCATCGAGATCGGAAAGATCAAACTCCAGATCTTCACCACAGTTAGGGCAGTTGATCCGGCCGCATTCCGCTACTTCATCATCTACAGAGAATTCCTCGCCGCAGGTGGGGCAAACGATGCAATAATAATCATCTTCATCGAGATAATCATCGTCCAGCTCCTCATCGAGGAAATCCTCCACATCGGCAAGGTCTTCGTCTACTTCCTGGATATACTCATCCAGCTCGATAATATTATCTTCAGCATCGGCGATGGCGGCAGCCATATCCTCCAGGATATCAACGATATTGACGAACAACTCGGTATTAGGATCCTTTTCATCCAGCTTCAGACCCTGAAGCAGACCTTTCAAATAAGCAACTTTTTCTAACATATTTTTACTCCTTGGAACGACCCATGTACTCGCCGGTACGGGTATCGATCTGAATCTTTTCGCCCTCATTCAAGAAGATGGGCACCTTCACAACGGCACCCGTCTCCAGAGTGGCGTTCTTGGTCACATTGGTAGCGGTATCACCCTTGACACCGGGCTCGGTCTCGGTAATCACCAGATCCACAAAGAAAGGAGGCTCAACACCGAAAACATTGCCCTTATAGGACATGATCTTTACTACATCGTTTTCCTTCACAAACTTGAAGTTATCACCCAGCTTTGCAGCCTCCAGAGGGATCTGCTCGAAGGTCTCTTCATCCATAAAATAATAGAGATCGCCGTCATTATAAAGATACTGACAGTCTCTGCGATCGATAGTCGCATTCTCAAATTTATCGGTGGGGTTGAAGGACTTCTCCACGACGGCACCGGTGATGACGTTCTTGAACTTAGTGCGAACAAATGCAGCGCCTTTACCGGGTTTCACATGCTGAAATTCAACAACCTGGAAAACCTGACCGTCCATATCGAAGGTCACGCCGTTTCTGAAATCGCCAGCTGTAATCATATTTCTATTTCCTTTCTATTTTGAAAAATTCTCTACACTATATTCTACACGATAGATCTTATTTTTTCAAGTATTATTTGCAAAAAACAGCTGTTTCATAGCCAGTGCATCCCGGCTTTGGGTTCCTGCGGACTCACAGATAATGGTTGGCTCTGCCTTCCGGCGGGCCAGAACTGCACCCAAGGGGGCAAATTCGGGGCCGTATTGGGTATCTTCAAAGGTGAGATGCCGTTTTTCACCGCCTGTGGTATACTCAATTTTGGAGAAATGTGCATGAAAATGAGAGGCACGGTAAGAACCCAGAGCCTCCTCCATCACCTTCAGCACCCGCTCATAGTCATCCTCACTGTAAAACCGCCCTTGCTCCCGGGCGTTGAGGTGACCGAAGTCAATAGTTGGCAGAATACGATCGTCCACCTTACAAAGCTTCATCACCTCTTCCAAGGAGCCCAACTGATTGATCTTGCCCATGGTCTCCGGGCAAAGGATCAAATTCTGATACCCTTCGGCATCAAAGGCCTCTTGGGCTTTTTTCAAAGTTTCTACAGCAAGACGAAGGGCCTCTTCCCTGGCGATCTTGGCGCAGGAGCCGGAATGAAAGATAATCCGCTCCGCGCCGATCTTCTTCGCAAGGGCTGCAGATTCCAGGAGATAGCGGATGCTGTTCGCCCGTTTTTCTTCCTCCAAAGAGGACATAGAAATATAATAAGGTGCATGGACTGAAAGAGCGATATTATATTTTTCGGCTTCTGCCTTAAGCGCTTTTGCTACGGTATCGTTCATCCGTACCCCGCGTCCGCACTCTACCTCATAGGCATCCAGACCGATCTTATGAAGAAAGGCGGGCATACGGTCAGAAGTCTTATTTCCTTCTTCCTTGAACCATTCACAGTTGCCGCCGGGACCGAATTTGATCATTTTTGCTGCTCCTTTCTGCGCCGCTTTTCAATAACGGGCATTTCCAACCGACGCTTTAAGCGGAAAAATACCGTCTCTTTTAAATCGATGGGATCCACCAGCGCAGTCTGCATACCGGCCAGGTTCCCGCCCAGCATATCCGTATAGATCTGATCACCCACCAGAATTACATTCTTAGCAGGCAGTCCAAAATCTCTGCAGATGCGGCGAAGGACATGCCCCAACGGTTTCATGCTGCGATGATAGGCAGGTAAACCCAAATCAGCCGCAAAGAGACCGACTCTCGCCTTACTGTTGTTGGAGGCAATCGCAAGCTTGATATCCTTTTCTTTCAGGTGCTCCAAAAGGGCCAGGATCTCAGGAGTCGGTTTAGGATCGCGAAAGCCCACCAACGTATTATCGATATCAAAGATGACCCCCTTGATTTGATGTGCAGAAAGAAATTCATCTGTGAGCTCGAATATGTCTTTTAATAAAAATTGCGGCATTAAGAGCATCCGTCATCCTCCGAATTATAAATTTATCCTATTATATCAAACAATGATTGTAAATTCAAGAAATATCGTATATAATAAAGGCATCATCAAAGAAAGAGGAATTATTATGAAACTGTATCCCTCAAAAGATCAATTCCGTTGGGGAATCATTGCCTTTCTTGTTTTAGCGGCAACGACGGTCTTTGTCGCAATCCTTCTGAATATCGGAAGCATCCTAAGCGGTATTAAGACTGTTTTAGGACTTTTAGTTCCCTTTTACATCGGATTTGCTATTGCGTATCTTTTAAATCCCATCTTAAAATTCTTTGAGGAGAAGATACTTAAAAATATCCGGAAGCCACAGCTCAAACGGACACTGGCTATGGTCATTACCTATCTGCTCTTTTTAGTAGTCATTGGCGGCGCACTGGCTTATATTCTGCCTCGCTTAGTAGGTAGCATCACCAGTTTAGCCAATGAGATCCCCGGCTATTATAAAGCTTTTCTGACCACAGCCAATGAATTTATTGAGGCACATCCTTCCGTCAATGAGCTTTACACTAAGTATGCTATCCAGATCAACGGGTTCTTAGAGCAGTTTATCAGCTTTATTACCGGATATCTAAGCGATCTGGTGCCGAAAATCGCGAATATGACCATGAAGGTGGGCAGCGGCGTGATCAATACCTTTGTGGGAATCGTAATCTCTATCTATTTTCTTCACGGCAAGGAAACGCTCATTGCCCAATGCAAGAAGGTGCTGAATGTCCTCTTTAAGAAGGACGCTTCCTACGAACGGGTGCTGAATGTGGGACGTGTCACCCACGAAAAAACTTTGAATTATCTTACTGCACGGTTACTGGATTCTCTGATCGTGGCGGTAATCGCTTATATTGCCATGTCCATTATGCGGATGCCTTATGCGCTGCTTTGTGCCCTGATCATCGGCCTGTGCAACACCATTCCCTACTTCGGGTCCTGGATCGGCGCTATTCCGCCGGCTGTTATCGTATTGATCTTTAAGCCCACCATGTTCATCCCTTATCTGATTTTTATCCTGGTATTGGAGCAGGTGGACGGCAATATCATCGGCCCCCGTATTCAAGGAAAGCAATTGGGACTTTCCGCTCTTTGGATCATCTTTGCCATCTTTCTTTTCGGCGGACTTTTCGGATTCTTGGGAATGTTTCTGGGGGTTCCCGTCTTTGCGGTAATCTACTACTTCCTCCATGCCGCCGTGAACAACGGACTTTATAAACAGGGCAAATCGGCCAATACGCTGGATTATGCCTCTCCGGAAAACAGATCCATCATTGAAGATACTATGAAAGAGTGAGAATATGAACATCAAGCAAGCAACCCGTTTAGACTACTTTAATACAGGAGTCTTTACAGCCCTGAACGAAGAAAAAGCCCGCCTTCAAAAAGAGGGAAAAAAACTGTATAATTTATTTATAGGTACCCCTGATTTTACACCGCCCGCCCATGTGATCAAGGCATTGACTGAAGCGGCACAGGATCCTGAAAACTGGAAATATTCCCTCACCGAAAGCGAAGAGCTGCTGACCGCGGTATGCGATTATTATCAGGAACGCTTCAACACCGACATTACTCCGGATATGATCACGGCCGTAAACGGTTCTCAAGAAGGAATGGGACATATCGGCATGGCGCTCTGCGATCCCGGAGATGTGGTGCTGTTGCCTGATCCCGGCTATCCGGCCTTCGAGGCGGGTGCCTATTTCGGACAAGCAACCATCTGCTATTATCCCCTGATAAAAGAATACGGTTTTATGCCGCGGCTGGATCTTCTGGATGAAGAAATTTTAAAAAAGACCAAATACATGGTCGTCTCCTACCCCTCCAATCCGGTGGGCGCCGCCGCAAGCAAAGAGGTCTACGAAGAGCTTATTCAATACGCAAATAAATATGGGTTTATCATTCTTAATGACAATGCTTATTCCGATATTATTTTTGACGGAAAACAAGGCTTTTCTTTCCTTTCTCTGGAGGGTGCCGACAAAGTGGGCGCAGAGTTTTTCTCCCTTTCAAAATCCTTCAATGTAACCGGGGCACGGATCTCCTTTTTGATCGGTAACAAAGCAATCGTTAATGCCATGAAGCTGCTACGCTCTCAATATGATTTCGGAATGTTTACTCCCATCCAAAAGGCAGCCATCGCCGCCCTCAGAGGCCCCCGCGATACGGTAGATGAGCAGTGTAGGGAGTATCAGCGCAGAAGAGATGTGCTCTGCCAAGGCCTAATGAAATACGGCTGGGAGATCCCCGAAAACGATGGAACCATGTTTGTATGGGCTCCGTTACCGAAAGGCTATACCGATTCCAACGAGTTTTGCAAGCTATTGGTCAATACCACCGGTGTATTAGGAACACCCGGCGTTTCCTTCGGCCCGCGGGGCGAAGGCTATATCCGATTCGCCTTGGTCCTGCCGGCAGAAGAGTTGGTAGAGGTTGCCGAGGTCATCGGTAAAAGCGGAATATTGAATAATACTTAAGAGCAAAATAGCAAGCGGAGAAATCCGATTGCTTTTTTAGTCTTTTAGTTATACAACAGTGATCCCGGAATCTCCATCGCCATAGGTGCCCAGACGAAAGGATTTTACCAGCGGGTGTGTCTTTAAGAAGTGATGGACACCGGCT
>JAFUNM010000016.1 GCA_017482195.1 Clostridia bacterium | reverse complement strand
TTTTACTTGCGCTTGACCTTATAAAGAGGTATTATAGGGATGAACGAGTAACGAGTGGCAAGGGCGATACCGCCGCCACTCAAGCAAAACTCAATAAAGCCACGACACGATTGCAAAATCTAATTGCAATGAGAGCTGACGGAGAAATTACCAAGGACGAGTACCAAGCAATGCGCTCCCCGGTAGATGCTGAAATACGTGCTTTGGAGAAGTCTTTGGAAGATGCACCGCAAGCCGAGGAACAAGGAACCGCATTGAACTTGACTGAGGTCACCGCAACATTACATTCTCTCGTGGATTTCAGCGAAGCAACGCTTAACCACGATGTAATCAAGAAGTTTGTATATATGGTGACCCCGACTTCTGACACCTCTTTTCATTGGTATGTTAATTTGAGTGGAAACACCAAGGCAAGAGCCACATACACGGTAGAGGGACGGAAAAAGAAGAACGTTATCAAGTTAGAGGAAATCGAGGAGATTTCCTCGTTACATAGGAAAGAGAACGAGGATGCAACAGTCCTCATTCAAAACCCCCTTATATTTGCCTTGCTTCACAGGCTGCAATCAAAGACCATAAATAATTTCGGCACTGCCCATTCGCGCAGACCGAAAAATGCAAAAAGGGAATATAAAGAAGTTTCTTTAGTCCCTTAAGCAACGTTGAATAAGATACACCCGCAACCTTTTGGTTGCGGGTGTATTTTTATTGTCTAACAAAAAAGAAAGCGTAAGGGTATTGCCCTTACGCTTCATTTTTTATATTAAAGAAATTTCAAGGACGGGGTCGGTGAAGTCGACAAAAATATCCTTAGTCTTTCCGTCGCGACAGACGGTAAAGAGAGCAGTACCGGTGCCCTGGACTCGGGCGGTGGCACCGTTGATCTCCAGCACCTCGGCGCTTTCTTCATGGGGATAGAGCAGGGTGCCGTCTTTATAAATGCCCTTGATCATCGTGCCAAAGGGTAGCTCTATAGGATAGCGATGGCCGTCGGCGATCAGGGTTGCAGAACGCAGGGATGCGGGATCTCGGTACCAATCGATCGCCAGCAGGTAAATGGAACGGGTGCCGTCCTCTTGGGTATAGACGGCGAATTCCACCTGATCGTCGGTCTCCGCCCATAGGGGTTCTTCGGCGATCAGCACCTTGGCGGTCTCCTGCAGCGCCTGTTCATAGAGCTCCCGAATGGCGGGATGCGCGGGATAGGCGGCGGCATTGAACAGCAGCACCTCGCCCTCCCCATAGCGGTAGCGGCAGACCAGGGGCAGTCCATTGTCGGTGTTAATGACCGATTGTAGGTCTTCTCCGGCGGTGTTGGTGCAGACCGAAAGGGGGATCCCCTTATAGGTGCTTTCGGTAAATTGCGGAGCGCCGTTGGTGAAGGAAAGGGCATTTTCTTCAAAGGTGAAGCGGCTTTCTTTTAAATCCGCAAGGGCGGTGGTGTTGGTCATATGGGCGCGGGTGAGGATCAGAGTACCGCCGCCGCGGACATACCGGGCAAGCCGTTCGAAATCCTCGGGCTCCGCACAATTGTAGCCCAGGAACGCCAGAACCTTATATTGCTCAAAGGCATCCTTTTCCACCGGAATGGCATCCACCTGCCCCAACGGGGCGCTGCTATAGCAACCGATGGCTTTTCCGCTTTCATTAAGATTGCGCTCAATAAAGGTGGCAGGGCGGCTTTGGGGGTAAAAGAGCTTCAGCAGCTCCCAGCTGCGTTCGGCATCGGTATCCAGTCCTGCTTGCATGCCGTTTTCAGCCCGCCAACCCCAAGTACGGTTTTTGCCGGTGCCCAGCCAGCCGTCACAGCGACCGTGGAGTAGAGCGATGGGTGCATGGAGAGTACCCTTGCGGGTATGGGTGGCAATATAACGGTAGAAATCCTGCTGCTGCTTCAGATGCTTCTCGCAGCAGTCAGTGAAGCGATGGAAATGGGAATAATATTCTTCCATCCGCCAAAGACCCTCTTCGGTATTGATCTCATCGATCCCCAAAAGATAGGAGACATAGAGAGCGATGCGGTAGCGGCGGACATGGGCGTCGCGATCATGGGGATAGGAGCACCATTGCAGGGCATGATGGACACCCACCGCCGGGATGCCATAGGCTTTTTTGGCACCCCGCAGGAAAGAAAGCAGCGGTTCGGTGGAACTATACATGGTTTCGGCGCCCACCCAATCATAGCCAGCCTCCAGGAAATATTTAAAGAGCGCCGAGGGGCCGGTATGTCGGGTCTCGGGGCTGCGGATGGCTTGGATTCGCTCGATGAGATGCCGATGACCCTCCCTCATATCCCGTGGCACATTGGGGTTGCGGTATTTGAAGAGGTTTTTGCCGTCGTCATAGGCATAATTATGGGGCTTCCAACGGCAGAAGGTATGGTCGGGATCCTCCCGGCAGATGCGGGTGAAGATGTCATACTCCTGAATGGATGCCATATTATGATCCAGGGGCGATGCCCTCCAATAGGCAACGCCGCCGTCGTTTTCATGGGTCTGGGCGCCCCGGTAGCGGGATCCTGCCATCATCTGCTCATCGGGATTGGTGTTAAGACCCGGTGCTTCCCGTCCGTCGGTCATCAAAACATAGTCGGTATGGGTCTCTTCCATCAATCGGACAAAGACCTTCCAGGTTTCCGGCTGCAGGGTGCGGGTTCCGCTCCAACGGTAGGCGGGACGGATGGTTACCAGATTGCCTACTTGGCGGGAGAAATACCAGCAAAGATACTCCTCGGTATCGCTGAGGTTCTGAGAAACATAGATCAGGTCCCCGGTGCCGGTGATGATCCCATCCTCTTCACCCTCGGCGATGCGGGGGATGGTACCGCCCACTTCCCCGCCCTCATAGCGCAGGATAAAGGGAAGATCAAGTCCTGCCTTCAGGCAGGTCAGCGGAATGCCATGCAGTCCTGCCTCAGCAAAGGTATAGGAGTCTTGAAATTCAAAATGCTCTTTAGAAATTTCCAGTTCCAGGGTGGTGTTGGCTTTTTCGGTGCGGATCAGGATGTAGGCGTTGCCGCCGGTTTTCGCGTATTCAGTATGAGCGATCAGCGCCGCTTCCCCGCCTGCTTGCTCGGCAATGCCAATCTCAAAAAAGGTATAAGGAACTGCGTCGTGGTAATCGGAGAGTAATTCATAGGTCAGGGTGTTATGCTCCTGCAGCAGAGCGGGATCCAGATCCACCGACCAATCGTCGGCGGTGTGGGAGCGTTCAAAAACCTCTCCCTCATGGACGGTTTGTCCGTTCAGCATGACCCGGAAGATCGGCCACTCTTTGCGGCTTAAATACTGCGCCGACCAATGGAAATACTCACGCTCGGGAACACTCAGCGAGAAATCGGGCAGAACATTCCGCCCGTTGCCGGTGAGAAACGGCGCTTCGATATAAACCGTGCCTGAATAGCCTTTTCCTTCGATCCAGACGGAGACCGAGGCGGCATCTTCGGGGATGGCGATCTTCTTTGCAAAGGGGCGCATTTCATAGCTGCCCTGAGAAATGGGCAGGTAATAGGTCTCATCGGCGGGGTAATTATTGGAGGCGGGAGAAACGCCCTCTTTTTTCAGCCGAATATCAATAACCATCTGCAAAAAGCCGCCCGTTTCAATGCGAAGATCCTCGGCGGCGGCAGAAAAGCCCATCTCCCATTGGGTAGGCAGATCATAAAAGGGCAGATAGGAAAGCCGTGGCGGCCATAAGAGCTTTTTATGGATACGGCGGATATATTCCTCCGGCTCGTCAGAAGAAAAATTCAGGCAGTAATGGCTGTTGACGGCGTGCTCGGTGTCCAGCGCATCGTCGATCATATGATATTGCTGGGGCCCGTCCGGCTCGTTTTTCCATTGATAGAATTGGGCCGTCTGCCCTACCGTGAAGAGGCGGTAGCGTTTATTCTTTTTTATAGTAAACGGAAAGGAAAAGGTTACTCCCTCTTTCAAGGGACGGATGGTCTTTCCGTTTTCATAATCGGTCCAAAGAAGATGAAAGGTTTCAAAAGACATAACGACATCTCCAATCTATGAAACAAAGTAATTATAGTTGTATTTCGTACCGGTGCAGGTGGGGTTGGGCAGCAGATTGTCGGGGATATGAGAGGCTGCGGTCTGCGCGGTGGTTTTATTAAAATAATCGTAGTGATAATAAGGAATGGGGGTTTCGATGGGGCCGTCCAGATAGTTGGTGCCGTCAAAGAGGAGAGGATCGCCGTAGGTGGGATCCACAAAATACCACTCCCCGTCCAGGAATACCGCGTTCCATTTATGGGGCATACCGTCAGCGGTGCCCTCAATACTGGTGCAATGGATGCCAACCGCATGGCAGAGTACCTGGAAGGCACCGGCATAGGACTCACAAACGCCGATTCCATTGACCATGGCGCCGTAGGCGGTCAGTTCGTCGGGGGATTCGGAGATACTGTCCAGATCCCAGTTCAGCACCTCGCTGGCATACCGGTTGTTGGAAATGATCCAGTCATAGATCATCTTTTCCTTTTCCGGCTGGGAGGCTCCCACCGGGATGGTATGGAGCACCTGATGTACTGCTTCATCAAAGCGGGCCTTTTTGGTAAGAATGCTTTCTTTAAGCTGGGCAGAGAGAGTTTCCTCGTTGCTGGTCACTCCGTCGGAATAATAAAGCAAAAACTCCACATTGGCGTTGTCGTAGATCTTATAGGAATAATGGAGTCCCATATAGAAATGCTCGGGATTATCCTCGATGTAAGAATTATAGATCCTGGCTATATCCTCTGCAGTTAGATCCTTGCCCAACCAGAAGGAGGTGGACAGTTTTTTGACTGCCGTATCCATTCGCAGATAGCATTCCTGGAGTTTTGGACTTAAAGTTTTATAGTGATACCTTTCGGTGATCTCAATGGCAGTGTGGAGACTGCCCTGATGGTGGGTATAGTTGTAATACCGTTTCAGGATCACTGCCAGCTGGGCCCGCAGGGCAGTGCCGTGGGGATCCAGAGTGGTGGCGGAGGTGCCGCTGAGAAGAGCCTCCGGCTCGGTGGCGATGGCCCAGGAAAGGGCATCTATTGCATAGTCATTGACCCGCACTCCGTCCTCAAAGGTCAGAAGACTGGCACGGGAGGTGGTATTGTAGCCTTTATAGTTGGAGTAACGGTAGAAGATGGCGGCTGCCTGCTCCCGAGTCAGATCGGTTTCGGGAGAAAAGAGCCTTGCTGTTGCATCGGTACCGTTTACAATGCCGTTGCTTGCAGCCCAGTTCACGGCCTTGCCGTACCAGGAACCGATGGAAACATCATTAAAGGCAGAACTGCTGCCGACGGCAGGCTCCCCTTCCATACGATAGAGCACCGTGACCAGCGTGGCCCGCAGGACGGTGCCTTCGGGATCGAATCTGCCGTCCCCCACGCCGTTCATCAGCTGCTGCTCACCGGCCCAGTTGATCCCCTCTTCCGCCCAATGGCCGCGAATGTCGGTATACCCTTGGGCAAAGGCACAGACGGGCACGGAGATCGTTAAAACAAGTGCAAGAATCAGGGATAATGCTTTTTTCAATGGGGTCCTCCTATCAGGTGTTTAAATCCGGCTGAAAGCTCGGCATTAATTGCAGTTTAAATAAATTCATTTTATGCAGACGGTCGATCCGTTCCTTTTTAGCTTGATCTTCGATCTCGCCGGTGCGGATATAGCGATCCAGCTCCGCATAGGTAAAGCCGAGATTATCTTCGTCGGTCTTACCGCAGAGGCCGTCAATGGGGACCTTTTGTACCAAGGCCTCCGGCAATCCCAGAAGGGTACCGATCTCCTTGACCTCCTGCACCGTCAGATTGCAAAGAGGACTGAAATCGCCGGCGGCATCGCCGTAACGGGTGGAGTAGCCTACCCAATCCTCGGAAAGGTTGCAGGTGTTGACTACCCGGCCGTTGCAGCTTTGGGATACGGCGTAAAGGGCAGACATCCGGATGCGGGGCGGCAGGTTCGTCTTTGCCTGGACGGTCAATTCCAGATCAGTGGGAAAGGCGGCGGTAAGCCCGTCGATGGCATCTTTAATGTTGACTTCGTAGTGCTTGATGCCTAAGTGGTTGACCAAAAGGTATGCCATATCAATATCATGCTGCTGTCCG
>JAFUNM010000015.1 GCA_017482195.1 Clostridia bacterium | reverse complement strand
TTTTAATTCTAATATCTCTAATTCATATTCTTTTATGTGGCGATAACTTCTTGGCATAAAAAATCCTCCTATGGTAGTTGTTTTAATTCTACCATAGGAGGTCTCTTTTTTCTATTGTCCGTTTTTACTGGACTTGTGCAATACGGGGAGGCTTTTTTATGAAAAGGATCCTTTTCATAAACTTATTTTACAGTCTTAATCCAATTACGGGTATCTTCCTTCTTGCCCCATTGGATGCCCGTAAGCTCATCGTAGAGCTTTTGGGTCACAGGGCCGATCTCATTGTTGTTGATGCAGTATTCCTTATCTTTATAAGCAAGATGGCCCACCGGGGAAACCACGGCCGCGGTGCCGGTACCCCACATTTCTTCCAGGGTGCCGTTTTCCAGAGCTTCCACGATCTCATCCACACTGATGCGGCGCTCCTCCACCTCATAGCCCATTTCCTTAAGTAGTTCAATGCAGGATTTACGGGTGATGCCGGGCAGCACGGTCCCGATCAGATCGGGAGTGACGATCTTGCCGGCAATCTTGAACATTACGTTCATAGCACCTACTTCTTCGATATATTTCTGGTGTACACCGTCCAGCCAAAGCACCTGGGTATAGCCCTTCTGCTCGGCCTTATAGCCGGCACGGTTGGCAGCGGCATAGTTACCGCCGCACTTGGCATACCCGGTGCCTCCGCGTACTGCACGCACATCCTGGGTCTCGATCATGATCTTGACCGGATTGATACCTTCTTTATAGTAAGAGCCGCTGGGAGAGGCAATGATCACAAACATGGCGTGGTGAATGGTGTGCAGACCAAGAGCAGGATCAGTAGCAAAAAGGAAGGGTCTTAAATACAGGGAGGTTCCAAAGCTCTTGGGCACCCAATCCTTTTCTACTTCCATCAGCGCATTCAGCGCTTCCAGAAAGTCTGCAGGATCTACTGCGGGAATGCAAAGACGCTCAGCGCTGTTATAAAGGCGTTGGGCGTTTTCTTCGGGACGGAAAAGCTGCACCTTCCCGTCGGCAGTACGGTAAGCCTTTAAACCCTCAAAAACCTCTGCGCCGTAATGGAAAACAGCGGCGCTGGGCAAAAAGGGAATCGGGCCAAAGGGAACGATACGGGCATCGTGCCAGCCCTTATCACTGTCGTATTCCATCACAAACATATGATCGGAAAAGGTGGTACCAAAGCCTAAAGAAGCCTCCTCTTCAACAGTTGGCTTTACCTTCGGTTCGGCAGTTTTATAGATTTTGATATCCAAAACACTCATCTTCTTTCACTTTAATCTATTAAATTGTTAAAATTATATCACTTGGATTTTTTACTGTCAATATTTATTTCAATTACTTTTAAAATTCCGTCAGCCACCGTAAAGCGGACTTCCATCCCGCCGTATTCCATGCCGTAAATGCGGGTCGGATCCTCCTGATAGCCGGGGCGGGGATCCTGGGCCAAAAGCACCAGAAGCTCCTGTCGTTTTTTCTTGGGCACCTCGGCCAGCAAACAATCGGCGCATTCCACTTGAACCGTCCCCTCACCGGGCCCGTAAGCAAACCCTCCCTTGGCCTCCGGGTGGGCATCGGTATAGGCTAGATATGGCTTGATATCATAGATGGGCGTACCGTCCAGAAGATCCGCGCCCTGTACTGTTAAAATCGGGCCCTCCGGAGTATGGGGCTCTATGTCTATCAGTTTTACAGAAGATAGGCCGATGGGATTGGGACGGTAGGGAGAGCGGGTGGCAAAAACTCCCATACGGGTGTTCCCTCCCAGACGAGGCGGACGCACCGTCGGCGACCAGCTCTCTGTCTTGGCTTCGGAGAATTGCCAGATCAGCCAAAGATGAGAAAAACCTTCCAAGCCTCTAAGGGCATCGGGATTGCGGTATTCCGGCTCAAATACGATTTTTGCTGAAACCTCCGCCAATCCGCTCTGCCGGGGAATACCGAATTTGGCGGTGAAATCATTGTGGATACGGGCAATTATTTTCATATCATTCCTCGAATCATAAGAATAAAAAAATTGTACCACCATTTCTGTAAAAGGTCAATTTTTTATATAAAATTTCTGCTTTTGCACTCCGTTCTTTTTTCTTTCGTAGATTGTATCGGGAGATCATTTTTTGGTGATAATAAGATTGAAAGGACGGATGAAAAATGATCAAACGCGGAGATATATATTACGCCGATCTCTCTCCGGTGGTAGGAAGTGAACAGGGAGGACTGCGGCCGGTGCTTATCGTACAGAATGATGTGGGCAACCGCTACAGTCCAACTGTTATTGCTGCTGCTATCACCAGTAAGGTGGATAAAGGACGGTTGCCGACTCATATCAATATCGAAGAATCCTGCGGCCTGCAAAAAAAGTCTATGATCCTTCTGGAGCAGGTGCGTACATTAGATAAAGCCCGCCTTAAAGAAAAAATGGGCCATATCAGCGCCGAAACCATGTCCCAGGTGGATCGCGGTCTTCAGGTAAGTCTCGGATTGTAGATTAAAATTAAATTAAATAATCTCCAATCCGGTTGAACCTCCCAAAAAATGGCTATATAATATTCGGGTAATATTATTTAATTTTGGGAGGTTCCCTTATGAGTTATGTTTTAAGCTGCTGCTCTACTGCTGATTTAAGCCGTGAGCATTTTGAAAGAATTAATGTAAATTATATCTGTTTCCACTATGAGATGGACGGCGTTCAGTATCCCGACGATCTGGGTCAATCCATCCCCTTTGATGAATTCTATAAAAAAATGACCGAGGGTGCCGAGACGCGTACTTCTCAAGTGAATGTGGAGGAGTATACCGCTTATTTCCGTCCTTTTTTAGAAGAGGGAAAGGATGTTCTTCACCTGACGCTTTCCTCCGGCATTTCCGGCTCTTATAATTCGGCCCGGATCGCCGCTGAGCAGCTGCGGGAGGAATTTCCCGACCGTAAGCTCTATGTTGTGGATTCCCTGGCTGCTGCCTCCGGCTTTGGTCTGATCATGAATGATCTTGCTGAAAAACGGGACTCCGGCATGGATATCGATGCGCTTCATCAATGGATCTTGGAGAACCGTAAAAAAATGCATCATTGGTTCTTCTCTACCGACCTGACCTTTTTTGTAAAGGGCGGCCGAATCTCAAAAGCCTCCGGCTGGTTTGGTACGGTGCTGAATATCTGTCCTCTGCTGAACGTGGACGGTGAGGGCCGCCTGGTTCCCCGTAAAAAGCTGCGGGGCAAAAAGGCGGTGATCAATGCTATTGTGGAGCAGATGGCGGAAAATGCAGAAGGCGGTACCGCTTATAACGGCCGTTGCTATATGTGTCATTCTGCCTGCTATGCGGATGCCCGTGCTGTCGCTGATCTGGTGGAGGCTAATTTTCCCAACCTGAACGGTAAGGTAGAGATCAATAGCATCGGTACGACCATCGGCAGCCATACCGGCCCCGGCACCGTTGCTCTCTTCTTCTGGGGCACCGAAAGAGATTAATAAAAAACCGCGGATTTTCCGCGGTTTTTTCTTTACATTCTTGAAAAATAATAGTAAAATATGTATTTGGAAAAAGTTGTGTTCTTTTTAGAAAGGAAGATGGTATGATCAAAGTTCTTCATATTATGACCGACGCCACTTTGGGCGGAGCCGGAAGAGTGCTGTTGCAATTGTTACGGTGCTTTGATCGGGAACGCTTTGAGGTGGTGGTAGCCGCTCCCCGGGGCAGCACCTTAGTGGAACTTATTGAGGCCGAGGGTTATCGGGTCATCGAAACCGAAAAAGGGCATGACCGTTCCTATGAACGGGGTGCCGTCAAAGAATATAAAAAGATCATCCGGGCCGAGCGGCCGGATATCGTTCATACCCACTCCTCCTTTGCCGGCAAGCTGGCGGCGTTCCTTTGTGGCGTCAAATGTCGTATTTATACCCGTCACTGTGTGTTTGATATGCCGAAAATACTGACTACTTTTCCCGGTAAGCAGATCAACGGCTTTGTAAATAACACTTTGGCCACCGGTGTGATTGCGGTCGCTCATGCAGCGGCAGAAAACCTCACCGATACCGGAATCGATCCCCGAAAGATCCGCGTTATCATCAACGGTGTAGAGCCGGTTCCTACCCTTTCTGCGGAAGAGAAAGCGGCCTTTCGCCGTTCTTTGGGGATTGGAGAAGAAGAATTTGTCGGCCTGATTTCTGCCCGCTTGGAAGTCTATAAGGGTCATTCCTACTTGCTGGATGCCGTTCGCTTGATCAAGGAGCGAGGTAAAAACTACCGCTTTATTATTATGGGCGATGGTTCCTGCCGTGAAGAGCTGGAGCAAAAAGCGAAAGAGCTGCAGTTGGAGGATCGGGTACTGTTCACCGGATTTGTGGATGATGTCGTTCCCTATTGTAATATCAGCGATCTGAGTCTTAATTGCTCCTACGGCACCGAGGCCTCCTCCATTGCTTTGGCCGAAGGCATGAGCCTGGGCAAGCCCGCCGTCGTTACCGACTTCGGCGGCAATCCGTATGTGATCACCGATGGAGTGAACGGTCTCCTGGTACCGCAAAAAGCTCCCGGAGCCATGGCCGATGCTATTATGAAGATCGCCGAGGATCGGAAGCTTTATGCAAGACTTTCCGAGGGGGCTATAGCAGAATATCAGGAAAAATTCACTGCTCGGGCAATGACCGAGCAGGTGGAAGCATTATATGAACAGTTAACAGAAAGGAAATGATTATGAGTATCAAAATTGCAATCGCAGGTTACGGAAATTTGGGCAGAGGCGTTGAGAGCGCTGTCACCAAATCTGCCGATATGGAATTGGTCGCTGTTTTTACCAGACGGGATCCCACATCGGTCAAAACCCGTACCGGGGTACCGGTCTATACCATGGATCGGGCCGTCGAAATGAAAGACAAAATCGATGTACTGATCCTCTGCGGCGGCAGTGCTAATGATTTACCGGAGCAGACCCCGGCCATGGCCAAGTATTTCAACGTGATCGATAGTTTTGATACCCATGCCAAGATTCCTGAGCATTTTGCTGCCGTGGACGCTGTTTGTAAAGAAAATGGAACGCTGGGTATGATTTCTGTGGGTTGGGATCCCGGCATGTTCTCCCTGAACCGCGCTTATGGCCAGGCGATCCTGCCTGACGGTGCCGACTATACCTTCTGGGGCAAAGGCGTCAGTCAGGGGCATTCCGATGCCATCCGCCGGATCGAGGGCGTTGCCGATGCCCGCCAGTACACTATCCCGGTAGAAACGGCGTTGGAGCGGGTGCGCAGCGGGGAGACCCCGGAGCTTTCTACCCGCGAGAAGCATACCAGAGAATGTTTTGTTGTGGCAAAAGAGGGCGCAGATCTTGCCGCCATCGAGCAAGCGATTGTTACCATGCCCAATTACTTCGCCGATTACGATACTACCGTCCGTTTTATCTCTCAAGAGGAACTGGATCGGGATCATAAGGGAATTCCCCATGGGGGGATGGTCTTCCGCAGCGGTGTGACTGGTTTTGATAATGAAAACCGACATATTATTGAATATCGGCTGCAGTTGGATTCCAATCCTGAGTTTACCTCCAGCGTACTGACTGCCTATGCAAGAGCCGTTTATCGAATGGCTCAGGAGGGACAGACCGGCTGTAAAACGGTTTTGGACGTAGCTCCCGCTTTGCTGCATCCCGCCAGCGGCGAAGAACTGCGTAAAAATCTGCTGTAATGCAATTAAAACGAAGCGCAAAAGCGGAATATATTATTGCGATGCTGATCTTCGGCAGCGTGGGACTTCCCGTTCGTGGGCTGGCCTTACCTTCCGGCTGGATCGCCATGCTCCGGGGACTGATCGGCTGTCTGTTTCTGCTGGCTCTGCGCCGCAAGCCGGATCTTGCTGCTTTTAAAAAGAATGGGATCCCGCTTCTGATCAGCGGTCTGGCCATCGGCTTCAATTGGATCTTTCTGTTTGAAGCTTACCGCCATACGACTATTGCAGTTGCCACCCTGCTGTATTATTTGGCTCCGGTGCTGGTGCTGTTGCTCTCGCCTTTGGTGTTGAAGGAGAAACTTACCTTCATGCAAGGTCTTGTCATCACCGTTGCCCTTTTTGGTATGGTACTGGTCTCCGGCATCGGTCGGGGTGATAACGGCAGTATACGCGGCATTATTATGGGTCTTTTGGCCGCCTGCTTTTATGCTACCGTTATGCTGGCTAACCGTTTCTTAAAAGCTCTGGATCCTTTGGATCGCACCATTTACCAGTTGGGTATCGCAGGCCTTACTGTTTTGCCGTACGCCCTGCTGCGAGAAGGCTTTTCTGCTGCCTGGTTCGATGGGAAGACGGTACTGTTGATCCTGTTGTTAGCCATTGTTTATACCGGCTTTGCTTATGCGCTGTATTTCGACGGTCTTGCCCGCCTGCCCGGCTCGGCGTCGGCGTTTTTGGCCTACTTAGATCCGGTGGCCGCCCTCTTGCTTTCTGCGTTGGTGCTGGGAGAAAAGATGGGGATCACCCAAATGGTAGGTGCCGTTCTCGTTTTAGGTGCACTTCTTTTCGGCGAACATAAAAGAAAGGCTAAATAATCCTTGCATTATGGGGAAAAATATGTTATTCTTTTCCCGTTGCGTTTGTAAAAAATTGTATTAATATAGAAGGAGAGTAAAAATGGATATTCTTTACGCGAACTTACTGGAATTCACCTGGCAACAGTTAGTGATGATCCTGGTTGGCTGTCTGCTGATCTACCTTGCTATCAGCAAGGAAATGGAGCCCACCCTGCTTCTGCCCATGGGTTTCGGTACCATTCTGGTCAACATTCCCTTTTCCGAGGCGCTGCACGGTCCCATCCAGGAACTGTATAACGCAGGTATCGCCAATGAACTGTTCCCCTTGCTTCTGTTTATCGGTATCGGTGCGATGATCGACTTCGGCCCGCTGCTGACCAACCCGAAACTGATGCTGTTTGGTGCTGCTGCCCAATTCGGTATCTTCTTCACCTTATGTATGGCAAGCATCTTTTTCCCTGAAATCAAGGATGCCGCTTCCATCGCCATCATCGGTGCAGCCGATGGCCCTACCTCCATCGCTGTAGCCAATGCTTTCGGTTCTCAATATGTGGGTGCCATCACGGTTGCTGCTTATTCCTATATGGCTCTGGTACCCATCATTCAGCCTCCTGTAATTAAGGCGCTGACCACCAAGAAGGAACGTATGATCCGGATGCCCTATGAGCAGAAGAATGTCTCCAAGCTCACCCGTATCATGTTCCCGATTATCATTACGATCGTTGTTTCTGCTGTTGTTCCTCAGGCCACCGCTTTGATCGGTTTCCTGATGTTCGGTAACCTGATCCGTGAGTGCGGCGTGCTGGATTCCCTGTCCGAGACTGCTCAAAAGGTGCTGGCAAACCTGATCACCATCTTCTTAGGAATCTCTGTTGCCTTTAATATGACGGCCGAGCAGTTCCTGAAGGTCGATACTCTGCTTATCATGGGTCTGGGTCTTATCGCCTTCATTGTGGATACTGCAGGCGGCGTTCTCTTTGCTAAGTTCTCAATCTGTTCAGCAAAAAGAAGATCAACCCCATGATCGGTGCTGCCGGTATCTCTGCATTCCCCATGTCCGGCCGTATTGTTCATAAGATGGCTCTGAAAGAGGATCCCCAGAACTTCCTGCTGATGCATTCCATCGGTGTGAATGTGTCTGGTCAGATCGCATCGGTTATCGCCGGCGGTATCATCCTCAACATGTTTGCTCAGTATTTGGTATAATAGGGAGGTAAAGAAACAATGAATAATATGATCTATGCCTTGAGCGCTGCTCCTCAGTTGGCTTTCAACCCTATGAACTTTGTGAAGATGCTCCAGTATATGGGCATCGGCATGTTGGTGATCTTCGTGATCATCGGGGTCATTATCCTGACCACCTTGCTGATCAATAAGATTTTCTCCAAGAAAAACTGAATAAAACAGCCTCCCCATCGGGGAGGCTGTTTTTACTTCTTTTTAAAGATCCATTTGCAAAATACATAATTGACGATCACCACAAATACGGCTAAAAACAACTTAGTAGCCAGCACCCCGTCCAACGTAAAGCTGCCGTAGGTGAAGAGGGTATACCGATCCAGTCCAAGAAGATTGTCGCTGATCAGAAGCCCCGCTTCTTCTACTGCAAAGGAAAAGCCCCGTGTGCCCAAGAATTGCAGTGCTTCTGGGATCAGAACCGCCGGTTCCCAACTTTTACTTTCAAACACAAAGATCTTGTTGGCCAGGTACGCAAAGATCACCGCTGCAATAAAGGCAATGGCATTGGCAACGGTGGAGGTGATACCGCCCAGATCGTAGCAAAAATAAAATACAATGTAGTTGACCGCCGTGGTCAGCAGACCGAAGATCAGATATAGCAGAGTTTATTTATTCAGCAGTTTTTTCATTTTTTTACGCTGCTCCTTTTGTTTTCCGGGTCTTTTGGCTAAATAGAGGGAATGATGTGATGCGGTCAGATCTTTTTCCAGGTTCTTTTGTTGAACAGAATCAGTACCGGGAGAATTTCAAGTCTGCCGAGCATCATTGTAAGCGTCAGGACAATTATTGAAAAATCGTTGTAGCCCGCAAAGTTTGAATACGGTCCTACCGCCTCGAATGCCGGTCCCACATTGGAAATACAGGTGAGCGCAGCCGAGAAATTACTGAAAAACCCATGCTTGACCTCATAGTTTCCTGCGTCCGAAACAATGGTTACTATTTGACCGTTTACAGAGTCAAAGGATAATAAGAATATCGCCGCCAGAAATATGAAGAAATACAAAGTGATGAATGCAAATACATCGTTAATTGTCTTTTGCTCCAGTGTTTTTCCTTCAAATTTTGCTTTTGGTACATAGTGAGGATTGATGAGCTTACGGACATTGATGTAAGCACCCTTCATCGCCATTACGATTCTGGAAACTTTGATACCGCCTGCAGTTGACCCTGCCATAGCACCGATGAACATCACCACGACAAGCGTAGTTTTAGCAAGCATCGGCCAAACATCATAGTCGGTTGTCGTGTATCCCGCTGTTGTCATAAGGGATGATATTTGGAACAGAGAATGACGGAAAGCTTCTTCAGTTGTATATATTTGGGGGAATGTCTCGAATTTTCCGACAAGGCTCAGGAACACGAAGCCAACTGCCGCAACGATTATCATAAAATAACTTCTGAATTCTTCGCTTCGGAAAACATCCTTGATCTTTCCTATCAGCAGCAAGTAATACAAACTAAAATTACAGCCAAACAGGATCAGAAATATAGACATTACATACTGTGAGAATGGATGGAACAGTTCCATACTGCCGGGAATAAAACCAAATCCGCCTGTTCCTGCACAGCCAAAGGTGGCGAGCAAACTAAAGAAGAATTGGTCGTTTTCATATCCCGGAATAGGTTTATCAAACATCAAAATGATAACTTCAAGAACCGTCATGCCTAAGTATATTAGGTACAGAATTCTTGTTGTCATCTTCATCTTTGAAACGATCTTACCAACCTGCGGACCGGGACTCTCGGCACGGAGAAGGTGCATGGAAGAGCCGTCGTTGCTTTCCGGAATAAAGATCAGCACAAACACCAAGATGCCCATGCCGCCGATCCAGTGAGAGAAACTTCGCCAAAAGAGGGTCGAATGAGCTACGGTCGTAATATCGGGAATAATACTGGATCCCGTAGTAGTAAAGCCTGACATGATCTCGAAGCAGGCGTCAATATAGTTGGGGATATCTCCGTTGATTACAAAGGGAATTGCCCCGAAGAGGGTCATTACGATCCATACCATCGCCGTGAGAGCAAACCCTTCTTTTTGGTAAAGGGTATTCCGCTCCGGCTTGGGGATTTGCAACAAAAAACCAATGCTTGTCACAAGGAGGATCGGAATTAAAAATGCAAGGATATGTAGCCTGGATTCTTTATAGATAAGACTGACAGCAAGAGGAGCAATCATTAAAATGCCCTCCAGAATCATGATCTTACCCAGAATCTTTCCCAATTTTTTATAGTTCATAGGATCACCTTATTCAAATACATCCGTCAGATCGTCGAAGTTTTTATGAGTCGTCACAACCACTACATTATCTCCCAGCCGGATCTCAGAATCACCGTTGGGGATGATTACTTCGTTTTGCCTGATGATACAGGCGATCAGACAATTGTTTTTTATTTTGAGTTCTTTCAGCGGTTTATTATAGATTCGCTCCTGCTTTTTGACTGAAAATTCCAGCGCCTCCACTTGGTTATTTACCAACCGATACAGAGTGAGTACATTGCTTCCTACTGTATTGGCAAGAGCACGGATATAACTGATGATTCTGCTGGCTACGACCTGTTTTGGAGAAACTGTGTTGTTGATGCCCAGTTCATCGAGCATTCCAAACAGATCATCATTTTTGATTTGGGTAATGGTTTTCTTGACCTTGCTTTTGTTCGCAAACATCGATACGATCATATTTTCTTCATCGATGTCTGTTAGGGCGATAAAAGCATCCATGGCTTCAATGCCTTCCTCGAGCAGCAGGTCGTGTTGCGTTCCGTTTCCGCAAATCACCGTTACGCGCGGAAGAAACTCCGCTAATTCTTCAGCGTTGGCAGGATCATCTTCAAGCAACTTGACTGCATACTTCTTTTTAGACAAAGCATCGGCAAGGTAATAACTGATTCTGCCGCCGCCGACGATCATGATCTTTTTGAGGGGAGATTTCACAAGCTTTACTTCGGTTAAAAAATCACCCAACATTTTTGCATTGGAGGTGAAGTGAATTTTATCTCCTTCCCGGAACATGAAATTACCGGATGGAATGAGGACTTCGTTTCCTCTTTGGACGGCACAGATCAGGACCTTTGTATTGATCTTTTTGCTGAGAGAGATCAATGTTTCACCGATCAGAGAACAACCTTTTTCTGCAACAACTTCCACGAGGGAGACCTTCCCTTCGGCAAAATGCTCAATCTGTGTCACTGACGGCAGATTGATGATATTAAAGATTTCATTTGCAGTTTCCCGCTCGGGGTTTACCACCATGGAAATGCCGAGATCGTCCTTCATATCTGCAATTTGCTTGCTGTAATCAGGGTTTCTGACGCGGGCAATGGTGTTTTGAGCACCGATCTTTTTTGCAACAAGACAAGCAAGGATATTTAACTCGTCGCTATGGGTCAGTGCAATCACAACATCGGCATCTTTGGCATTTGCCTCGTTTTGAATATCCATGCTGGCACCGTTTCCCACAATGCCGAGCACATCATACTTTTCAATGAGACTTTCGATCTTGCTCTTGTTTTCATCGATGATAACGATGGTGTGTTTTTCCCCGGAGAGATTCTTCAGGATGGTCTTTCCGATGGTGCCAAGACCGATAATAATGATTTTCATTACGGCATTCTCTCCTTTACTTTACCGATTTTGTTTAAGGCCTTGCGGCTGATTTGAGTTCCAAAGGGCATTCCGGGTAAATGCGTTTTAAACTCTTTTTATTTTTGTATAGTGTATCATATTCTAAAAGGATTATCAAGCGGAGTTTTTCGGCCCCGGAAAACGCACCAAAGGGTCACTGCGATTAAAACGATACTGTCCCCAAAAGAGAGAGGGGAGAGGGGGTATTCATTGCCGAAAAAGCGTCACCCATACCGGGCTTAGAAGGAGTTACGCTGCAAAGAGGGAACGAAACCCAGCGATGATCACCGGGTGCCAGTGGATCTTTTTAGTATAGTTATTTGTTTTGGCTTCATAAGATCTCCCGTAATTTGTCTAAAAAGGCCTCTTCTCCCAGGGTGTTGATCTTCCAGAATACAGCTTGAGAACCGCCGGATGTAATAGCGGAAAGATGGATCCCATCGTTTCCGTTTTGAAAAAGGGTCAGGCTCAGGCTCACCCGATTGTTTCCTGCGTAGCTGTACCGTTCAAATACCCGTACGCTGCAACGGGCATCACCGCTTTGAAAATCGCTGGATTCTTCTAAGGAAGCCGAAATACTGCCATCCAGAATTTCCCGCTCGATTCGGTTGAGAAGCTCATTAAAGCTGCCGTTGACAATACACTCATGCTTTGCCATAATTTACCTCCAATAATCGGTTTTGTGGGGAAGGCCGATGTCCTCTGCCCGAAAAACCTTCTTTTCTTCATAGTTTTTTAATGCCCGAAGGGCATATTTTCCTAAGATCAGGACGGCTGGCATATTAATAAGGGTCATAGCGCCCATAGTAAGATCGGCAATGTCCCAAAGGAGATCGGCGGAAAGTCCGGCCCCTAAAAAGATCACAAAGAGCGCCGCCAGCTGATAGCACCGCTGTAAGCCTTTTCCCGGCCTCTTTTTCAACAGATAGATCATACTTTGATCCACATAGTAGAGATTTCCCAAAAGAGTGGTAAAGGCGAAAAGGATCATCGCCGCCGTAATAAAGATGGGGCCGAAATCGCCGAGTGTGCTTTGCAGCGCCGCTTGAATATAAGGAGCGCCGGAAAGAGCTTCGTTCGGTTCTTCTCCGGAACACATGCACATAAAAGCAGTTGCCGAGCAGATGACCAGGGTATCGATAAAGACCGATAGCACTTGCACCAGCCCCTGCTTCGCCGGGTGATCTACCTCCGCCGAGGCCGAGGCATTGGGCGCAGAACCAACTCCTGCCTCGTTGCTGAATAATCCCCGCTTGATGCCGTACATGAGACAGGAACCGCCGAATCCTCCGAAGATGGCCCGAAAGTCAAAGGCTTCCCGGAAGATACGGGCGAAAATTCCCGGCAGCGCCGAGATGTTGAATAAAATGATTCCTAAAGCCACTAAAACATAAAGCGTTCCCATCACCGGCACCAAAACTCCGGTGACCTTTAACAGTCGTTTTCCGCCGCCGAAAATACAGTACCCGACCAAGACTGCAAGGATCAGACCGATCACCCAGGGCGTGTACTTTGTATCATAGAAAGAATAGGAGGAAAAGGTGGACTGTAAATTATAAGAAGCCAGCATGTTGAACCCGATCCCATAGGTCAGGATCAAAAAGACCGAAAATAAAATGGAAAGAGATCTGGACTTGAGCCCCGCCTCGATATAATAGGCGGGACCGCCGCAGCAGCCGTCAGGGCTCTTGCGCTTGTAGATCTGAGCCAGAGTGCTTTCAATGAGAGCGGTGGCTCCGCCGATAACGGCGATGACCCACATCCAGAATACCGATCCGAAACCGCCTAAGCAAAGAGCGGTGGAGACACCGATGATGTTGCCGGTGCCCACCCGGGAGGCGGTGGAAATCATCAACGCCTGAAAGGAGGATACGCCTTTCTTGTCCTTCGGCTTTTCGGCAACCGCTTTGAATTGCTCTTTTAATAAGCGAAATGGCGCAAATTTTGTGCGCAAGGAAAAATAGATCCCGCCGGCCAGTAAAAGAAGGATCAAAAGAAAACTGTATAGCGTATCATTGACTGTTGAAATCAGATGTTCGAGCATTTTTTCTCACTTTTTCTTGTGTATTTTTCAAATATAGTGTATCATAAATGCAGGGGGATTAAAAGATGAAAATTGTTTTAAAGAAAAAATCCTATGAGGAAGTTTTGGCACTCAAACCGCCGAAACAGAAAAAACCGCAAAAACCCAACCTTTTTTGGCGAACGCTGCTGAAGCTTCTTTCGTCAGGCGTACTGAAAAAAGAAGGTTTTACCTATACCATAGAGGGCATGGAAAAGGTGGGAGAAGGCCCTTGCCTGATCTTAATGAACCATTCCAGCTTTATGGATCTGGAGATTGCCGAGCATATTTTTTATCCGAAGCCGCTGGGGATCGTCTGTACCTCCGACGGTTTTATCGGCAAGGATTTCCTCATGCGCTGGATCGGCTGTATTCCTACCAAAAAATTTGTCAGCGATCCGAAGCTTATCTCTGATATCCGTTATGCTTTGGATGAACTGAAAATCAATGTGCTGATGTATCCGGAGGCCAGCTATTCCTTCGACGGGACCGCTACACCCTTGCCTCGTCGCTTAGGGGTTCTGCTTAAGCGGTTGGGAGTACCGGTAGTGATGATCGAAACCTTCGGTGCCTTTGCCCGCCAGCCGCTGTATAATTGCCTGAAAAAGCGGGAGGTTCCCATTACTGCAAAGGTATACGGTCTGCTTTCTAAAGAGGAGATCAAGGAAAAATCGGTGGAGGAGCTGGATTCCGTTTTGGATCAGGCCTTTGCTTATGATCATTTCCGCTGGCAGCAGGAAAATAAAGTAAAGATCGACCATCCCGATCGGGCCGAAGGCTTGGAACGGATCCTTTATAAATGCCCCCATTGCGGTGCCGAGGGCAAAAATGAGGGGAAGGGGATCTCCATGATCTGTAAGTCCTGCGGCGCAGAGTACGAGCTGGATGAATATGGCTGTCTCCGAGCAAAAAATGTGGTTGGAAAATTCGACCACATCCCCGCTTGGTTCGCCTGGGAGCGGCAGGAGGTACAAAAGGAACTTTTTTCCGGCACTTATAAATTGGAAACCGCTGTTCGGATTTGTATGATGGTGGATCATAAATCGATTTATGAAGTGGGGGAGGGTACATTGACCCATAATACCGATGGCTTTACTCTCACCGGCTGTGACGGGAAGCTGCAGTTCCACCTGCCGCCCACCGCCTCTTATAGCCTCTATGCCGACTATTACTGGTATGAGCACGGGGATATCATCTGTATCGGTAATAATGATTGCTTGTATTATTGTTTCCCGGATGAGGGAATTTCTGTCGCCAAAGCCCGCCTTGCCACCGAAGAACTTTATAAGATCAAGAAAAATATAAAAGGTTAAAACAATGCAAATCCTATTAGATAAAAACAAAAAATTCTATAAAGCCAACCTTCATTGCCACAGTACCTTTTCCGACGGAAAGTATACCCCCGAAGAGCTGAAGGATAAGTTTATGGCAAAAGGCTATTCCATTGTAGCCTTTACCGACCATGAGCATATCATCGACCAATCTCATCTGACGGATGAAAGCTTTCTGGCCATTACCTCCTGTGAGGTGGCCATTAAGGAGTTTCCGGAGCAGTCGACCCTGAAGAATTGGAATATGCGGGTCTGTCACCTGAATTTTTACGCTTTGGATCCTCATAATACGGTGACTCCCTGTTATAATGCTGTCTATGATCACTTTGTAAAACCCGGATTTCAGGATCGGGTCCAGTATGAGCACGAATATGAGCGGGTCTATTCCGCCGCCGGTATCAATGAAATGATCCGTATCGCCAAGGAGAAGGGGTTCATTGTTTCCTATAACCACCCTGTTTGGTCTTTGGAGAATGCAACGGATTACTTAAACTATGAGGGAATGTTCGCTATTGAGATCTATAATAACAGCGTGGTGACCCATGGTGGCTCTGATTATACCGTCAATGCTTTTGATGACCTGCTCCGTGCCGGCAAAAAAGTCTTTTGCACCATGACCGATGATTGTCATGGCGATGATATGTTCGGCGGCTTTGTGATGATCAATGCCGAAAAACTGGACTATGATACAATCATGACCTGTTTGAAAAAGGGTACATTCTATGCTTCTCAGGGTCCTGAAATTTTCGGCCTTGTACGGGAAGGCAATAAGGTCATCGTGGAGACCTCCGAGGCGGTGCAGATCTCCTATTCCACCCGGGGCCGCCGCACCAAGGCCGTACGGGGTGAAAATCTCACCAAAGCGGAATTTGAGATCCTGCCTCAGGATGAATATTTTCGTATTACCGTGCGGGATGAGTGGGGCAGATATGCCCATACCCAAGCCTATGAAGTATAAAAAAATGCGACCTGAAGGGCAGTCCTTCGCAAGGAAGAAGCGGTTTTGAGAGCATCTTTTCCGCTCATACAAAACAAAAAATTCCCGTAATGCGTCAGCATTGCGGGAATTTTATTGCGTCGCCTGAACGAAAAATCTGTATCTCAAAACTGCCTTGCACCTTAAAAT
>JAFUNM010000014.1 GCA_017482195.1 Clostridia bacterium | reverse complement strand
TAATAGACTCCATATGCTTGGGAATAACATTTTTGACCAGTACCCGACCGCCGGTGGCGGCGGCAGCGGCCATATAAGTGCCGGCCTCGATCTGGTCGGGGATCACTGCATAGGAACCGCCGATGAGGCGGGGCACGCCCTGTACCTTAATGACATCGGTGCCGGCGCCGCGAATATTGGCGCCCATAGAGTTTAAAAAGTTTGCCACATCTACGATATGAGGCTCCTTGGCCACGTTTTCGATCACCGTAAGGCCCTCGGCCTTCGTGGCGGCCAGCATGGCATTGATCGTGGCGCCGACTGACACCATATCCAAATAAATATCGTTGCCCACCAGCTTTTCTGCATGGCAGTTGACATTTCCGTGTACCACATCTACTGTGGCTCCCAGTTGTTCAAAGGCTTTGATGTGCTGATCGATGGGGCGGGCGCCCAGATGACAGCCGCCGGGTAAGGCCACCGAGGCTTCGCCGAAACGGCCCAACAGAGCGCCTAAGAAGTAATAGGAAGCACGGAACTTACGGGCATATTCATAAGGAACCGCGGTGCTGCGCACCCCGGAGCAATCCACCTCCAGGGTCTTTTCTCCCGGACGGCGGACGATGGCACCCATGGCGATCAAAATGTTGCAGATATTCTCCACGTCGCTGATTTGGGGAATGTTTTCAATACGGCAGACACCGTCTACCATCATGGCGGCGGGCAGAATGGCAACAATGGCATTCTTGGCACCGGCAATATCCACTTCCCCTTCCAGACGGCAGGGCCCGTTGATGATGATCTTATCCATGAGCATACCTTTCTCTTTTGAAAAGATTGAACAGCCGAAAGAATACGGCCTACAGATATTCTACCATACAATTTATGAAAAATAAAGGGGATATGTCAAAAGATTTTGATTGAGTTTTTAGAATAGTACGCAAAATGTGTTCAAAAAACCACATAAGGTACTACCCATTTTAATATTAATTTGTTATAATAAAACCAATAATCGGGTCGGTCTCCCCCTTTAGGGGAGATTTCCGGAGAAGAGAGGGCATGTTATGCCCTTTTCCCCGAATATGCGATGCCATTTAGGAGGTACATTATGTTTAAAAGAGTTAGTTCTATGGTACTTGCCGTGCTGATGCTGCTCACCATGGTCTGCACCATCACCGTTTCGGCTGCTGCCGCTCCGGAGATTACCCTCTCCGTTCAGGCGGATAAGACCGAAGCCGAGCGCGGTGATACCGTTACCTTTACTTATAAGGTAAATTCCACCGAGCCTTGGTATTCTGCTGAGGTTGAGGGTGCTTATGATGCTACCCGTCTGACCTATGTTTCCAGCTCTGTAGGTGTTACAAATTCTGAAAACGGCGTGCTGAACTTTGCTGTTGCTACCCAGCAAGCGAATGTGGCCGGCGAGACTGTTCTTGCCACCGCTGTTTTCAAGGTTATTAACACGCTGGATAATACGTATTTGAATACCGATGCGGTCGTGAGCGCAAAGTTGGTGGATGCCGGTGACGCTGCCGATCTGCCCCTGGCTTTGGAGACCGGTGATGCAGCCAATAAGACCGCTGCTGTTAAGATCGTCTGTAAGCATACCGGTGCCTGCACTCCCGCTACCGCAACGACGCATAATGTTGTTTGCTCCAAATGCCAGTTGACCACCCCCGAGGCCTGCTCCTTTACGGTCGTAGTCGGACCCAAGGATGTGGCTCACGGTACTCAGAGCATCACCGTAATGAAGTGCTCCAAGTGTACCAACACCACCGAGGTGCCGGGTGCAGTTGTTCCCCATGTGGGCGATCGGTATGTATCCAACGGCAACGGCACTCACAATGTTGTGTGCTCCAAGGACGGTCATGTTGTGACCGCCAACGAGGCTTGTACTTCCAATAACTCTACCTCTTGCAAGGTGACCTGCACCAAGTGCCTGGGCACCTATAGTAACCCCAACCAGACTACCGCGAAGCACAACACCGCTGAGCATTACTGGGCACCTACCGCAAATGCAGTCGGTATGATTCAGCAGATCTGCAAGGATTGCGGTGCTGTAGTCTCCACCGTTTCGGAGCCTGCCGCCAATGCCTGGACCTTCTCCGATTCTGCTGCCGGCGCCTGGTATTATTCCGAGACGGTTTTCAATAAGGCCTACGGGATCTTTGGCGGCGACGAGAACGGAAAGTTCAATCCCGACAACAATATCATCCGCGGCGATGCCACCATCGTATTCACCAGAATGCTGCTGGCTGAGCTGGGGATCTCTGAGAGCGAACTGAAAACGATGAGTCAGGGCGAATTTAACGGCCTGCTGGCTACCTTGAATGTGAAGTACGGAGCTTCCGCCACCGCCCTCACCTTCAGCGATATGCCTCAGACTGCTTACTATTATCGCTATGCGACCCTGATGGCTTCCTTCGGTGTTATCACCGGTTATACCGACGGTACCTTTAGGGGGGAGAATAATATCACCCGCGAAGAGCTGGCTACTTTGATGAAGAGATTTGCGGATACCATGCAGAAGATCACCGGAGACAACTATAATGCAGCCGGCACCTTCGGTACTCCGGTTGCCGCTTATACCGATATGGCGAAGGTCGGCGATTGGGCGAAGACCAATGTTGAGTGGGTTCGTACCGTTGGCATGATGACCGGTAAAGACGGGAATGCCTTCGATCCCGCCGGCAAAGCAACCAGAGCGGAGATCGCCACCTTGATGATGCGCATGAAGCTGGTCATCAACGAGATCACCACCCATAATGTGCCTAAAAACTAAATAAACCAAACGAGCGCTATGTTTTACATAGCGCTCGTTTTTTATAATAAGGAAAAAATCCGCCGATTTCTCGGCGGATTTTTTAGTCTCAATATTTGGCTACAATAGCCTGCATCTGATCCTGCTTTTCTTCCATCTCTTTTACCAGCTTGAACTGGGTGTGGCAGCGAACCAGATTGTGCTGGGGATAAGCGGTTTTGAAATAGGTATCACCGTTTAAGTAGTCGGCCAAAAAGCGGATGCCGCACTCAAAGGTCATCATCCAAGCGCCGGTGGGCAACAGATCCCGCTCGGCGGGGGTCAATACATTGTTGCAGCCCTCCAGGAAGCCCTTGGTGTAGGCGTCGAATAACTCCAGGTCCATGGTGACCTTGGAAAGATCCTTTTCGTCCTCGGCGGCGGTGGAGGCACCAAACCGAATGGAATCGCCGAAATCAAAGATGGCCATGCCGGGCATTACGGTATCCAGATCGATAACGCAGGTGCCCGCGCCGGTTTCGGGATCCAGCAAAACATTGTTGAGCTTGGTGTCGTTATGGGTGACCCGCAGGGGCAACACGCCCTCAGCGGCCAGATCCATTACGATCTTGGCAGATTCCTCTCTGGCCAGAGCAAACTCTACTTCTTCCCTCACGCTGTCCAGTCTGCCAGCGGCATTCTTTTCAATAGCCTCCTTCAGCTGACGCATCCGATCGGGAGTATTATGGAAATGCGGGATCGTTTCATGGAGCGTTTCGGCGGGATAGTCCCCAAGAAGTGCCTGGAATCGGCCAAAGGCCTTTCCGCTTTCATAGAAATCCTTAGGAGAACGGCAGGCGTTGAGAGCCATTAAGGTATTCTGGAACCGATAGGAGCGCCATGCACCTTCGGGGCCGTCATAGAAGAGTCGGCCGTCTTTGGTTTTGATGAAGGTCAGGGTCTCAAGTGCGGGATCCCCGCCTTGGGCGGCGATCTCTTTACGGAGATATTCGGTAACACCGAATACATTCTCCATCAAACCCTGGGGATCCTTGAACACAGCGGTGTTCATCTTTTGCAGAATATATTGACTTTTATCGGTGGACAGCAGCAGGGTATCATTGATATGGCCGCTGCCGAAGGGCTTTGCCTCCTGCACGTTGCCGTCAAATTCAAAGGCGGCTACAACATTACGGAGTTTCTCCAGCATTATTTTCCCTCCCAGAGATTATCGGGATACAAACCGGCGTTCTTCAGCGCCTGAATAGCGGCTTCAACGGCGGGTTTGTCTTCCTTATAGGTTACGCCGAACCACTTATCCGCACTGTGCAGTACTTTAACGGTGGCCTCTTTGGCCTGCAGGAGCTCGTCGACTACCATGGGCAGGAAGAATTCTCCCTTCAGGGGATTCTCTACAACGGTTTTCTTTAAGAATTCGGGGAACTTTACTTCCAGAGCCTTCAGATAAGCAAGGGGGAAGCCCCACATATTCATGGAAACGGGCGCGGTGTTGGATACCGCGGTAAAGGTCTCGCCGCCGTCCTCGGAGAAATGAGCCTGACCGTCGATCTTCTGGATCATGGTCCGTTCGTCGATCTTCTGCAGGTAGTCGTTGTCGTCAACCACACAAACGCCTCTGGCTACATGGCCGTTATCGGTGAGGGTGTTCTCTAAAATATAGCCGACCATGGAGATCTGCATGGGATCGGAGACATCAGTGTTCTTTAAGAAATCGTAGAGCTTCACAAAAGCGTCTCTGCCGTAGAAATCGTCTGCATTGATGACGGCGAAGGGTGCGTCCAGAAATTCCTTGGCGCAGAGGATCGCATGGCCGGTGCCCCAGGGCTTCACCCGGTCGGCGGGCATTTCGATGACCCCTTCGGGAATCTTGTTCAATTCCTGATAAGCATACTTAACTTCGATTACTTTTTCGATGCGATTGCCGATGGTTTCCTTGAAATCCTTGGCGATCGCTTCCTTAATTACAAATACGACCTTTTTAAAGCCGGCTTTCATGGCATCATAGATGGAATAGTCCATGATGATCTGGCCTTGGGGGTCAACCGGGTCGATCTGCTTGAGGCCGCCGTAGCGACTGCCCATGCCGGCTGCCATAATGACTAAGATCGGTTCATTCATTTCTCTTACCTTCTCCTTTTTAATCGATTTTCTTCCTTATTTATATAAGGTTATTTACTAATCCACATTATATCATTTAAAAACCCTAATGTAAAGAGAAAAGGTGAAAATCCTATATTTTCGGTTCGTTTTTTAGAAAAAACACAATAAATTGTGGTTTGTGCAACCTGTAAGAAATTTTGCAAAAAAATTTGTGAAAAAAATCAAAAAAACACTTGAAATTCCCGGATGAGTGTGTTATTATATTCAGGCTGACTGTTTATGCGACGAAGCGGGAGGTGGCCATAGCGCCGACTTTTCTCCGGTGCATATGGGGAATTTCCGCAGAGCAAGTTCGGCTTGAAGTCGGGCGAAAAAGTGAGGAAAAAGCAAAGGTTGCCATTCCTTGGAACTGCGCAGGTCTGCTGCGTAAGCCACTTTGAAGGATCGGAACTTTGATTCGGACGGCTGTCCGAATTTATTTTAGCACCGCGGTGAAACACCCGGCTGTGTGTTAAGATTTTTCCGTCAAAGTCGTAAAGGTCAAATTTTAAAAGGAGGCTAACAAGAAATGGCTGACAAAATCAGAATCAGAGTAAAAGGTTATGATTCCACCCTGGTGGATCAGGCAGCTCAGAAGATCCTGGAGACCGCTCAGAGAACCGGTGCCGTTGTATCCGGCCCCATCCCTCTGCCCACTAAAAAAGAGGTCGTTACCATCCTGCGTGCTGTTCATAAGTACAAGGATTCCAGAGAGCAGTTCGAGCGTCGGACTCACAAGCGTTTGATCGACATCGTGAAGCCTGCTGCCAAGACCGCTGAAGCTCTGGCAAGCGTCGAACTTCCTGCCGGCGTTGAGCTTGAAATCAAGCTGTAATCAACCGGGAAGAAGGTCATGTTGGTGAAAACCAACCAATAACCATAATGGAGGTAAAACAAATGAAGAAAGGTATTATCGGTAAGAAAATCGGAATGACCCAGGTTTTTGACGAAATGGGTAATGTCATTCCGGTAACAGTCATTCAGGCAGGTCCCTGCACGGTTGTTCAGAAGAAAACCGTTGAAAACGACGGCTATGCTTCTTTGCAGCTGGGCTATCAGGATGTTGCCGAAAGTAAGGTAACCAAGCCCATGAAGGGTCACTTCGACAAGGCCGGCGTTGCCTATAAAAAGGTTCTCAAGGAGTTCCGTCTTGAGGATGCAGATAATTATAATGTGGGTGATGTCATCACCGCAGATGCTTTTGAAATCGGCTCTTGCGTGGATGTCACCGGTATCTCCAAGGGTAAGGGCTTTGCCGGTACCATTAAGAGATACAATGGTCAGCGCTCCGGTCCTATGACCCACGGTAGCGGTCCTATCCACCGCCACGCCGGTTCCATGGGCGCCTGCTCCTCTCCTTCCCGTATTTATAAAGGAAAGAAAATGCCCGGTCACATGGGCGCTGTACAGGTAACTGTTCAGAATCTCGATGTAGTAAAGGTCGACATGGAGAATAATTTGCTGGTTGTTAAGGGTGCGATCCCCGGCCCTAAGGGCTCGATCGTCACCGTAAAGAACACCGTTAAAAATGGTTGAGTAAGGGGGATATAAATAATGGCTAACGTAGACGTATTCGATATGAGTGGCGCCAAGGTGTCCACCATGGACCTGAACGATTCCGTTTTTTGTGTAAAGGTCAACGAAGCTGCTATGCATATGGCAGTGACCAATTATCTTGCTAATCAGCGTCAGGGCACCCAGTCCGCGCTGACCCGCGCCGAGGTTTCCTGCGGCGGCATCAAGCCCTGGAGACAGAAGGGTACCGGCAGTGCCCGTCAGGGTTCCACCCGCGCTCCCCAATGGACCCACGGCGGTATCGTGTTCGCTCCCAAGCCCCGCGACTATCGCTTCAGCATGAACAAGAAGGTAAAGAAGCTGGCTCTCCTCAGTGCCAT
>JAFUNM010000013.1 GCA_017482195.1 Clostridia bacterium | reverse complement strand
ATGAGGAAATACATGACCATAACCAGGGGTAGGAAGCCGATAACAGCGCCCACACCGCCGATGATACCGTCTACCAGAAGAGCGGAGAGCAGAGGATTGGCGTTCTCCATCAGACCGCCGACCCATTCCTGGAACAGTTCGATCCAGCCAACCAGGGTATCTGCGATCCAGGGGCCGACCCAAGCCTGGGAGATCTGGAAGACCAGGAACATCACGACAGCAAAGATCAGAATACCGGCAACGGGATTGGTCAAAACCGCATCCACCTTATCCTGAGCATTCTTTTCATTGGTATGTACCTTGCGTTCCTCTACCTTGGCAACCAGTTTATTGACATACTCGAAACGCTTACGGTCGGCAGCCTCTACGGCCTTCTTATCGGTCAGATCAATAGCACCCTGCACATAGGGAGCAGTCTGCTCCGTACCGTTCAGTTCAACCGCCGCCTTGATCACCTCTGCAAGACCGGTATGGCTTCCGCCCGCGGAAACGGTTTCCACCACCGGGCAGCCCAGTTCCTTGGAAAGAGCCTCGGTGTCGATCTTGGTTTCTTTCTTGGCGTTGATATCGCTCTTGTTCAGTGCCACTACTACCGGAATACCCAGCTCCAGCAGCTGAGTGGTGAAAAACAGGCTGCGGCTCAGATTGGTGGCGTCCACGATATTCACGATGGCATCGGGATTTTCATTCTTCACATAGGCGCTGGTGATGCTCTCCTCGGAAGTGAAGGGAGACATGGAATAAGCGCCGGGAAGGTCTACCGCGATCAGCTCTTCTGCGCCGCTGCAGTAGCTCTTCTTGATGGGACTGGTCTTTTTCTCAACAGTAACACCCGCCCAGTTACCGACCTTTTCGTTTCTGCCGGTCAGAGCGTTATACATGGTGGTCTTACCGCTGTTTGGATTGCCCGCAAAAGCAATTCTCATAGTAGGATCCTCCTATAAAATAATTTGCAGTTTCGGTTACTTATGAAGTTAGCGAACGCTAACCTCGATCCTTAAAGAAAACAGCCGTTTGGGCTGTTTCTTTTTCTCAGATGAGGATGGCTTCTGCCAGCAAAGAGTCAATATTATACCGACCGTCTTTAATAGAAACCACATAATTCTTGCGTTTCTTGGCAATGACGGTGATGGGCTCTCCGCTGTAGCATCCGAGGGAAAACAAAAAGGCGTTCAGTTCCTCGTCATCGGTCTCGATGGCGCGGATGATGTATTCTTTTCCTTCCTCAGCGTTGGTTAAGTTCATAAGTATCCTACCCTTCAAACATCAATTAGCATACGCTAACTATAGATAATATAGCACCGCCGAAAGGGTTTGTCAAGCAAAAAATCGAATTATTTTATAAAATTTTCCAGAATGTATTTCATGGCGTGCTGATCGTTGTTGCAGATGATCTTATTCGCTTCGGTCTTTAAGACTTCGCAGGCATTTTCCATGGCGAGACCTAAACCTGCCTTGTGAATATTGTCCAGATCGTTGAGACTGTCGCCTACGCCGATGGTGTCTTTTCCGTCAATGCCTAAAAGCTCTGCCAGCTTGAGCAGGGTATTGCCCTTGCCGGCGTTGAGATCAAAGATCTCCAGATTATAGGGTTCCGAGGAGGCAACCTGTACTTTTCCGGTGGCAAGCAGACGCTCCCGGCATTCCGCCATCTCCCGATCGCTCTTGAAAAAGACGCAGATCATCTCAATGGCAGGCAGATCATAGCAAAAAGCATCGAAATTTTCAATGGGGCGGTCGAATTCATAGATGAATTTTTTATAATTGCCGGTGAGGCGGTATTCTCCGTAGGTCTCCCAAGCGTGCTTTTGGATATCTACATAAGAAATGCCGTTGTTCCGTACGGTCAGCATGGTATCATACTCATTGAGCATGTCCAAAACCAGTTTGGAGAGTTCTTTGTCCATCCAGCAGGTGTAGACCTGCTTTTTCAGTTTCTGATCGTATACTGTGGCCCCGTCGGCGGTAATGATATACCGTGCTTCAGGGATACTCTTTACTTTATCGGGGATCTCGGTATAGGCTCTGCCTGAGGAGGGCACAAAATGAACTCCCCGCGCATCCATCTCGCGGATGGCCTCGCGGTTTTCCTTGCTGACCTCCACAGCGGTATTAAAGAGAGTGCCGTCCAGATCGGAGGCAACGATTTTATAACTCATTTGCAAAAACTCTCCACATAACGGTCAATGGCTTCGTTGATGACTCTGACTGCCTCGGGGCGGTCGTGAACTTCGTCTACTGCGGTGGTCTTATTCTCCAAATTTTTATAAACGGTAAAGAAATGCTTCATCTCATCAAAGATATGATGGGGCAGCTGATCGATGGCAGTATAATGATTATAGGTAGGATCGTTGAAGGGGATGGCGATGATCTTTTCATCGTTTCTGCCGTTATCGATCATAGAGATATAGCCGATGGGGTAGGCCCGCACCAGGGTCATGGGCTCAATGGGTTCGGAGCAGAGCAGAAGGACATCCAAGGGGTCTCCGTCGTCGCCGTAGGTACGGGGAATAAAACCGTAGTTGGCGGGGTAATGGGTGGAGGTGTGGAGAATACGATCCAGCATCAGATAGCCGGTTTCTTTATCCAACTCATACTTCTTTTTACTGCCCTTGGAAATTTCAATTACACACATAAAGTCCTCGGCGGCGATCCGCTTGGGGGAGATATCGTGCCAAATATTCGACATTTAAATCAACTCCTTTTCTTTAAAAAAACATTACAATTCCGCTGATGATCATTCCGATATAAATGATTTTCTTCAATTTATCGGAATCCAGTTTATCAAAGACCTTTTTGCCGATAAAATCGCCGATCATGCAGCCGATCATGCCAATAGCGGAATAGAGCCAGATATCCGGCGTGATGATTCCGTTGATGATCCGCATGGCGGTGGTATAGAGATTGGTGATGCAAAAATAAAATTGAATGGTAGCAAAATAGGCCGTATTTTCAGTGATGGCGCTGCTGAGATAAATGACCGCCGGGGGACCGCTGGTGGAAAATAATCCGCCCAATATTCCACTTAAAGAGCCGGAAAGAATTCCGTTGAAGAGGGTGGGCCTGATGCGGATGCGGGTGTTGAAAAAGATAAAATAAAGGCTGATGAGGATCAGGATGATCCCCAGCAATATTTTAAAAATCTTTCCCGGTACGACCACAGAAAAATGAACCGCCGGGGGAATGAGCACCAAAGCGGTGATGATCATGGGAAGCACCATCTTATATGCCACATTTTTTCGGTAACGAATGGCATTATAAGTAGTTGTTGCGCTGGAAAGAAGAGCGGAGATCGCAGCTGCTGCGGTATGGGTGGGTAAAAAGTGCGGCAAAAAGATCATGGTGAAGATGCTCAGGCCAAAGCCGCTGACCCGCTGAATAAAGCCGGCGCCGCTGCCGATCAGAATCAGCAGGACGCTGTGTATCCAATCCATATAATCCCCTCCCTACTTCAAAATATATTATAACAAGACCCCTGCTGAATAGCAAGGGTCTTATTGGGATTATTTTTTAGCAAGCTCTCTGGCACTGGTACGTCCTTCGGGACGGATCTCGCCGGCTTTTTGCAAAGCGATCTTGGTGAAGAAGGGGCCTACCAGTTCATAGATCAATACCGAGAAGAGGGTAATGTTGGCCACAATGGCGCCCTCGGGCCCTAAGGTCTCCGCTTTTATGGCCATACCTAAGGCAACACCGGCCTGGGGCAGAAGGGTGATCCCTAAGTATTTTACAATATTGGGGTCGCAATGAGTGGCCTTGGCACTGACCGATGCACCCAAGTATTTACCGGCCGAGCGTACCAGGATGTAGACCAGGCCGATAAAGACGATCATAGGATCGCGGAAAACCGAAAGTTCCAGTTCGGCGCCGCTGATCACAAAGAAGAGAATGAAGAGGGGGGCCGTCCAGCGGTCTACACGCTCCATCAGTTCTTCGGAGAAATCGCAGATGTTGCAGAAAACAGTACCCAGCATCATGCAGACCAGAAGGGAAGAAAAGGCAATATGGATGCCGCCGATCTCAAATTCCAGCATAGAGAGGGCAACGGTGAGAAAGACAAAGGTCACCGACATGGAAAGCCGCTTGGAACGGGAATGGAAGAACCGCTCGCAGAAATGGAAGAGGAAGCCCATCAAAGCGCCCAACAGCAGGGAGAGCACCACCTCCAGAATGGGCTCCAGAATAACGGAAACCAGATCCACCTGTCCGGAGAGCAGAGCCTTGGCAATGCCGAAGGAAACCGCGAAGAGGATCAGTCCCACCGCATCGTCCAGTGCCACGATGGGTAGCAGGATGTCGGTAAGAGGCCCCTTCGCTTTATATTGACGGACTACCATCAGGGTGGCGGCGGGAGCCGTTGCAGAGGCGACTGCGCCCAGGATAATGGCAGAGGGCAGCGGCAGCTTGTCCGGCATCAGGAAATGCAGACCGATCAGCGCTGCATCGACCATCAGGGTGGCCATTACTGCCTGCACGATCCCAATGACCGTTGCCTGCTTTCCGGTCTTTTTCAACTGGGTCAGGCGGAACTCATTGCCGATAGAAAAGGCGATAAAGCCCAGAGCTACATCCGAGAGAATACCAAAGGATTTTACATTCTCCATACTGATAAAGCCCAGACCCGGAATGCCCAGCGCACCTAAAAGATACGGACCGATGAGAATGCCGGCTGCAAGATAAGCGGTAACAGCAGGCAGCTGTACCTTCTTTGCAAGCCGTGAGAGCATCAGCCCTGCAAATAAAGAAACGGATAAACTTAATAAGATTTGCATAAAATCCTCACTCCTTTAAACCTTCAAAAGTATAGTCCTTTTTATATAAAAAGTCAACATAAAATCAGCATTTTTCGGCGAAAAAACCGGGGTGCAGCAAACGCTGCACCCCGGAGAAGGATCAGTCTTTATGCTCGTCGCAGTCCTTGCATTTTTCGTCTGTTTCGGCACGGCCGCAATCTACGGTAGCCTCGCCGATCTCGGCGCGGGCACCGAAGATCACCGGGACCTCCACCCGCAGCTTCTGACTGATGGTGAACCGGCATACCTCACAGGATTTGCCGTGATGCTCTTTACGGTCGGAGCAGACGACCGGTTTTCCGACACACTGCGTCTTGGCGTTGCCTACCTCGCCAAAGGGCTTGATGGTCACCGGCACACTGACATCCACATCCTGATACCCGACCACCGGGCATCCGACCGGATCGGAAGGCTTTTCCGGTCGGTTTTCATAATCTAAATTCATAGAAATTCTCCTTTCATAAATCATTGGGTGCAGCACATTGAATGCGCTACTCCCATTATATTCGACAGACCTCTTTTTGTCCCACCGGGACAGAAAAAAGCCCGCTAATCACCTACAAATCACATGCGGCATAAGTTGATAGGGGAGGTGAAGCTACTGTGTCTTATGGAAATTGTGAATGCAGGGCCAACTGTACCGGACTTGCGGTAGTGGCCAGTTTGATCCTTGGGATCATCGCCGCCTTTTTGCAGATCATCGGTGTTATTACGGTGACCTCTGTTTTTTATTGGGTGACCTTTGGCATTGCCGTGGTCTATCTTGCCGTGGTGCTTGCAACGGCACCCCGCGCTTTTTATTCCCCTGCCTGCGGAGGGTTCTGCCCGTCTTTATTTACGCTGTTGATCGGGATTCTGGGTACTGTTTTATTTTCGGTGATCCTTTTGGCGGTGGAGTTCTCTTCTGCATGTGTGATCGGCGCAATCTTTATCGGCGCTTTGCTGTTCTTTTTTGCGCTCATCATCACATCCTCTGCCTGCCTGGTTCGGGCAAGATGCAGCAACTGACTCAGTATAAAAAATCCGGCTTAAATCCATTATTTAAGCCGGATTCATTTTATAGCGGATTTTTTGGTTTGCTCCTTGCGTTCCATGCGGAAACCGTGTATAATAAATTTGGTTATATAAAATAGTTGAAAAAAGGGAAACTTATATTATCAGATGAAATACAGGATCGATGATGCAGAGAAGGCACCGGCCTATCTCCAGTTATACAGACAGGTTCGGGAGGATATTGTGGGGGAAATCTACCCTTATAACAGCAAGCTGCCCTCTAAGAGGACGATTGCGGCGGAGGTGGGAGTCAGTACCGTTACCGTTGAGCATGCCTATGCACTCCTTTGTGAGGAGGGATATGTCGAAGCCCGTGAGCGCAGCGGATATTTTATCATCTTCCGTACCAATGACGGATTTGTTGCATCCACGGAAAAAGGCGGCTTGCGGCTTCATTCCTTCTATTCGCATGAGAATTCTGCGGCTGCGGAATTTCCGTTTTCCGTTTTGGCAAAAACCATGCGCAGAGTAATGAGCGATCTGGGGGAGACGATCCTGGAAAAGTCTCCGAATGTTGGGTGCCCGGAACTGCGCGATGAAATCAGTCGGTATCTGGCCAGAAGCCGGGGAATCGATGCGGATCCCGGTCAGATCATTATCGGTTCCGGCTCGGAATATCTTTACGGCCTGATCGTTGAGCTACTGGGCAGAGACCGGAAATATGCCATTGAAGCGCCTTCCTATAAGAAGATCGAGCAGGTGTACCGTGCATCGGATGTACAATTCGAGATGCTGCCGCTTGGAACCGATGGTTTGGAAAGCGCTGCGCTTTGGGCAAGCGATGCCGATATTCTGCATGTTTCGCCCTATCGCAGCTTTCCAAGCGGCGTATCTGCCTCAGCGTCTAAGCGCCATGAATACATCGGATGGGCCGGTAAGGGGGATCGCTATATTGTGGAGGATGATTTTGAATCGGAATTTTCCGTTTCAAAAAAGCCGGAAGAAACTTTGTTTTCTCATTCCTCAAAAGACAATGTGATTTATATGAATACCTTTTCAAAAACCATTTCTCCGGCACTGCGTGTGGGGTATATGGTTCTTCCAAAACACCTTGTCTCGGTGTTTGCAGAAAAGCTGGGCTTTTATTCATGCACCGTTCCCACCTACATTCAGTTTGTTTTGGCAGAACTTATCTCAAATGGCGATTTTGAACGGCATATCAACCGTGTCAGACGGCAGAAACGAAAGGAAAATATGGGTGAAAAATAAAAAAGGTGTCGGAGAGCCTTCCGACACCTTTTTATAATTTCATTTAAGCTTCGCAGCAGTGTCCGCAACTTTCACAATCCGGGAACTGTTTGCGGTCGTATTCGATGCCGTTTTTGTCGTAGTAGTCTTTCAGGGCTGCTTTGATTGCCTCTTCTGCTAATACGGAGCAATGCAGCTTATGAGCAGGAAGTCCGTCCAGTGCCTCGACAACTGCTTTATTTGTAAGGGAGAGAGCCTCGGCTACGGGTTTTCCTTTGATCAGTTCGGTTGCCATGGAACTGGAGGCGATCGCACTGCCGCAGCCGAAGGTTTCGAATTTCACATCGGCGATGGTGTCATTCTCGATCTTTAGATACATCTTCATAATATCGCCGCATTTGGCGTTGCCGACCTCACCGATCCCGTCGGCATTTTCGATCATACCGACATTTCTGGGGTTGCGGAAATGGTCCATTACTTTTTCGCTGTACAGAGCCATAATATTACCTCACTTTATGATAAATTCCTTCTTACCGCTGACCAGATCCCGCCAGATGGGAGAAATGCTGCGCAGGTATTCAACGACCTCTTTTACTGCTTTGACGGTATATTCAATTTCTTCCTCTGTGTTCTCGTCCGATAGGGTAAGACGTAAGGAGCCGTGGGCAATATCATGCACCCGGCCGATGGCCAGCAGTACGTGACTGGGATCAAGGGAACCGGAAGTACAAGCAGAACCGGAGGAGGCACAAACGCCTTTATCATCAAGAAGGAGCAGAAGGGATTCGCCTTCAATGCCCTCAAAACAAAAGCTTACATTTCCGGGAAGTCTTTTTTGGGCATCTCCGTTGAGAAGCGCGTGCGGGATCTGTGACAGTCCGGCGATTAGCTTATCCCGTAAAAAGGTTATTCTCTCGGCATTCTCGTTCATGTGACAGCAGGCCTCTTCAAAGGCAGCTGTCATTCCCATAATGGCGGGAATATTCTCAGTGCCGGCTCGCTTACCGCGCTCCTGAGCACCGCCTTCAATGATGTTGGTGAGCCGAATGCCTTTTCGTGCATATAAAGCACCGATCCCTTTCGGGCCGTGAAATTTATGGGCGGACAAGGACAGCAGGTCGATGTTTTGTTCTTTCACATCAATGCCCAGATGGCCTGCAGCTTGTACCGCATCAGTATGGAAAAGCACCCCCTTTTCACGGCAGAGCTGTCCGATCTCTTTGATGGGTTGGATCGTGCCGATTTCATTATTGGCATACATCACCGTCACAAGGCAGGTATCGGGCCGAAGGGCATCGGCCACCTGTTTGGGCAGAATAATACCGGTTTCTTCCACCGGCAGTAATGTAATTTTGAACCCCTCTTTTTCCAGCTTATTCAGCGTGTGCAGAACGGCATGATGCTCAAAGGCGGTGGAAATAATATGTGTTTTTCCGTTTTTCTTTCCGATATAGGCGGCGGAGAGGATCGCCTGATTGTCTGCTTCGCTGCCGCCGGAGGTGAAGGTGATCTCTCTGGCTTCACATCCGAGCAGCTTGGCCATCCGCGCACGTGCATCATAAAGGGCCTCATTTGCCTTTTGTCCTATCGAATGAAGACTTGACGGATTTCCGTAAACCTGATCCATATAGAACAGCATCGTATCGATGGCGGTTCTGCTCATTTTGGTTGTTGCGGCATTATCGAGATAGATCATAAAATTTCTCCTTCCTAGTATTTTTCCGCCTCCCTTAAAAACCGGCATCTGAAACGAACAGATGCCGGCTTTGACGTTATTCAGCAAAAAGCGGAGTAGAGATATATCGGTCGCCGGTATCGGGTAACAAAACGACGATGGTTTTTCCCTCGTTTTCGGGACGCTTTGCCAGCTCGATGGCTGCCCATGCAGCGGCACCGGAGGAGATGCCTACAAGGACCCCTTCACTCTTGCCGATCAATTTTCCGGTGGCAAAAGCATCTTCATTGGTAACCGAAATGATCTCGTCGTAGATCCCGGTGTTCAAAACATCAGGAACGAAGCCGGCGCCAATGCCCTGAATTTTATGGGGACCTGCAACACCGGTAGAAAGGACGGCAGAGGCTGCAGGTTCGACAGCAACCACCTTGACCTCTTCTTTTCGGGATTTCAGATATTCGCCGACTCCGGTTACGGTTCCGCCGGTACCAACACCGGCAACAAAGAGGTCTACTGCGCCGTCCGTATCTTCAAAGATCTCAGGACCGGTGGTTTCTCTGTGTGCTTTAGGGTTTGCAGGGTTGACAAACTGTCCGGGAATGAAGCTGTTGGGTATTTCGGCAGCTAATTCCGCTGCTTTGGCGATAGCCCCCTTCATGCCTTTGGTACCTTCGGTCAGTACCAGCTCTGCGCCGTAAGCCTTCATTAGCTGTCTGCGTTCCACCGACATGGTTTCCGGCATTACGATAATGATTCTGTAGCCTCTTGCGGCGGCCACCGCGGCAAGACCGATTCCGGTATTGCCGGAGGTGGGTTCAATGATGACCGATCCGGGCTTCAGCTTTCCGTTGGCCTCCGCTTCATCGATCATCGCTTTAGCAATACGGTCCTTCACCGAGCCGGCCGGATTAAAATACTCCAACTTGGCAAGGACCTTTGCTTTCAGGTTCAGGTCTTTTTCAATGTGGGTGAGCTCCAAAAGGGGTGTTTTCCCGATCAGCTGATCGGCAGATGTGTATATATTAGACATGATCGTAACCTCCAAATATATTCGTTTATTTTACGGCGTCAATGCCACGCTGTAGGTCGGCGATGATGTCGTCGATGTGCTCGGTGCCGATGGAAAGACGGATGGTGTTGGCTTTAATGCCTTGATCTGCAAGCTCTTCTTCACTGAGCTGACTGTGTGTGGTGGTGGCCGGATGAATGACAAGACTCTTAACATCGGCTACATTGGCAAGCAGAGAGAAGATCTCCAGGCTGTCGATAAATTTGTGCGCTTCCGCCTGACCGCCCTTGATTTCAAAGGTGAAGATGGATGCGCCGCCGTTGGGGAAGTATTTTTGATACAGCGCATGATCGGGGTGATCCGCAAGGGATGGATGGTTGACCTTTTCCACCTGGGGATGATTCGCAAGGAATTCCACCACCTTCTTTGTATTTTCTGCATGACGCTCCAGGCGGAGAGACAGGGTCTCAATGCCCTGTAAAAGCAGGAAGGCCGCGAAGGGAGAAAGGGTCGCACCGGTATCACGGAGCAGGATAGCACGGATGTAAGTAACAAATGCTGCAGGGCCGACAGCTTTCACAAAGGATACGCCGTGATAGCTGGGGTTTGGATCAGCAATGGCCGGATATTTTCCGCTGGCTGCCCAATTAAATTTACCGGAATCTACGATCACGCCGCCCAGAGTCGTACCGTGACCGCCGAGAAACTTGGTGGCGGAATGCACTACGATATCGGCACCGTGTTCGATGGGGCGGATGAGATACGGGGTGCCGAAGGTGTTATCTACCACCAGCGGCAAGCCGTGTTTGTGGGCAAGCTCAGCCAAGGCGTCGATATCGGGGATATCACTGTTGGGATTGCCGAGGGTTTCGATGTAGATGGCTCTGGTATTCTCCTGAATAGCCGCCTCGACCTCAGCCAGATCATGAATGTTTACAAAGCTTGCGGTGATTCCGAAATTGGGAAGCGTATGAGCCAGCAAATTGTAACTGCCGCCATAGATGGTTTTCTGGGCAACAAAGTGGCCGCCGTTCTGACCCAGTGCCTGCAGGGTGTAGGTAATGGCTGCTGCACCGGAGGCCAGAGCCAGAGCGGCAACACCGCCTTCCAATGCTGCTACCCGCTTTTCCAGAACATCCTGTGTAGAGTTGGTCAGTCGGCCGTAGATGTTGCCGGCATCGGCAAGACCAAAGCGGGCTGCCGCATGAGCGGAGTTCTTAAACACATAAGAGGTAGTTGCATAAATCGGTACCGCCCGGGCATCGGTAGCGGGATCTGGATTTTCCTGACCGACATGAAGTTGTAATGTTTCAAATTTATAATTAGACATAATCGTTCTTTCCTTTCGTTGTATGAATGTTTGATGTATATTTGACAGATCCTTTTATGGTATACATCGGTACATTCGTCCGAATCGGAAATTGGCTCTTACAAGTTCTTCAAAATAGTTTCCCATGAAATATTACCTACCTTTTAGATTGGTTGTATTATAACGCTAATTACCTACCTTGTCAATAGGTAATTGAATTTTTTTCTATTTTTTGCAAGTTTGATAAAAATAAATTCCTCCCATCAATATGTGGGAGGAATTTATTTGACATTTAAAAAATAATTTCTTCTGCTATGATACCTCTGGAAATACAGCGATCAAGGAAGGTTACGCTCTGACCGCGGCTGCAGGGCTCTTCAGGGCTGAAGGTGGTTTCGGTGGTGCCGGTGGTGATGCCGTTTTCAACGGCCCAAAGAACGGCGTTCATATAATAGGCTTCTGCCTCAACATCGGTGAATGGGTTTTCACAGACGGCTACGGGAGATTCTTCGGAACGCCACAAAAAGGTGACGATCTGTCCGCGGGTACAAGTAGCATCCGGGGTAAAGGCGGTCTCAGCCGTACCGGTGGTGATACCGTTTTCTAAGGCCCAAAGAACGGCATCATAGTAATAAGCATCCTCTGTTATATCGAGGAAGGGCATTTGCGTGGTTTGAGGAGTAGGGCAGTCGGCGGCACGCCACAGGAAGGCGACGATCTGTGCCCGGGTGCAGGACTCATCGGGACCGAATGTCGTTTCAGTAGTACCGGTGGTGATGCTTTGCTCCAGCGCCCAGAGCACCGAGGTGGTGTAGTAGGATTCTTCGGCCACATCGGTAAAGGGATTGGGCAGCTGGGTGCCTTCTGCCGGTACGGTTTCGCTCTCGGAGCAGAGCGCGCAGAGGCGGGTTTGGGTCCCGTCAATCAGATAGGTGGCATCTTCATTATAAGTATATTCACCGAAGGTATGGGGGACTTCGCTTTCCCGCAGCGTACCGCAATCGCAGTTGGTGTCGCAATCCGCGGCGTAAAAATGCTCGTGATTGTTTTTTAGATACTCCATGGAGGCATAGCCGCGGATGCCATCATACTCCACATGCGCCCAATCGGCGTGGGTATCGCCGGTGGCTTTGGATACAGTTACTGTTGTGCCCGGCGGAATGGAGCCAACTATCGAGTAAGAGGTGCCATGGCCGCCGCGGATGTTCAGGGGAAAGGTTTCGGTGGTACAGGTATATTCTCCGGCATAGATGACTGAGCAGCTGCAGGTGGCAAATCCCGCTTTCCATGCTTCGGGAGCCCGATTAACATATTTGAAATCTGCGCGCAGTTCCTCTTTGGTGATGGTCTGATCCCAGCGGATATTACAGGTGCCGCCGGCATTGCAGTCGGTAAAGGTGACCGTTTCACCGTCTACTCTGTATACAAAAATGGAATGACCCTTATAGCGTACAATATCACCTGCTTCCAGCGTGTCCAATGCATCTTCACCATAGTAGGGAGTCCATTCTAAGTAGGGATCGCCTCCGTAGATCAGAGCCGCCAGCTGGAATGCATAGCCCATGCATTGGATGGCATGCTTTCGGAAGGTATTACAGCCACAGCTTCCATCATATTTTGTTCCGTTTCCAGAGCAGTTTCCATGGTGGGTGCAGGGGGTATCGGTATAGGAGAGCGGATCTCCGCCGTTCCAATACATTCCATGGGGATACTGCGTCTGCAGATCGGCAAGGGTTACCTCTGCCGGCGCCTCTGCCAGAACGAGGGGGAGATTGAAGAATATGATGATCATCGTCAGTAAAAATGCCAACAAGCATCTGGCTTTATGAACCATATAGAGTCTCCTTCCTTTTTATTCAATGTCTGCACCATACAGCCGACCATCACATGGGCCATCAGGATGATCGCATAAAACTGAATGAGGATTCAAAGGTGTTAATTTCCCGCTGACTCCTTTTTTGCACATGAGGGGACAATGGATTTTTTAAACGAAAGAGAACATGTTTCAAAAAGAAACCCCATTGTTCTCAGTCCTTTTATTCGACAAAATTCTTCTTTTATTATAACAATATCATTCATCAATTTCAAGGGAGTACGGTAAAAAGAATAAGCCTGTACATAATGAGGCAAAATACAAAATAGGATCGTAAAAGAGGTGATGGAATGAGTAACCGATTGCAATATGAAACCAGCCCGTATCTGCTCCAGCATAAAGAGAATCCGGTGGATTGGTATCCTTGGTGTAAGGAGGCTTTTGAGCGGGCAAAGGCCGAGGATAAGCCGATCTTTTTGAGCATTGGATACAGTACCTGCCATTGGTGCCATGTGCTTGCTCATGAGAGTTTTGAGGATGCAGAGATTGCCGCGTTGTTAAACCGTTATTTTATCCCGGTTAAGGTGGATAAGGAAGAACGTCCGGATATTGACAGCGTGTATATGGCGGTGTGTCAGGCGTTTACGGGGAGCGGCGGTTGGCCCACCAGTATTTTTATGACGGCAGAACAAATGCCATTTTTTGCAGGAACCTATTTTCCGAAAACATCCCGAGGCGGCATGGTCGGAATGAGGGAGCTTCTTTTGGCAATACACGAAAAATGGGAGCATGACCGTGTGTCGCTTCTGCAACAGTCCGAAGGGATTGTCGCCCATCTGAACAAAACAGGTGCAATACTGAAAAATGCCGATGATGATCCGGTTCATTCGGCAGTAGACATCTATGAAAGAATCTATGATTCAAAGTACGGTGGATTTGGACGTGCTCCGAAATTTCCGACACCGCACAATCTGTTGTTTTTGCTTTCCTACTATCAGCGCTACAAAAAAGAGGAATGTCTCCGCATGGCTGAGCACACCCTTTTACAAATGTACCGTGGTGGATTGTTCGACCATATCGGCTTCGGGTTCTGTCGCTATTCCACCGACAGGAGATTCCTTGCTCCGCATTTTGAGAAGATGCTGTATGATAACGCACTCTTGATCCTTGCTTATTGCAAAGCGTATGATGTGACGGATCAGGCCATCTATCTGGAAATCGCAGAGAAAACCGCAGATTATATTCTGCGTGAAATGACCTCGTCCGAGGGTGGTTTTTATAGTGCCCAGGATGCCGACAGCGACGGGGAAGAGGGGAAATATTATCTATTTACCCCGAATGAAATAATAGGTCTGTTGGGGCAAGATAACGGGAAAGCCTTTAACCGTCATTACGGGATCAGCGAAGAGGGCAATTTTGAAGGAAAGAATATTCCGAATTTGCTTAACAGCGATCCCGCCGATAAATCCCTTGAAGCTTTTTTGCAACCGTTGGAGCATTACCGAAAAAAGCGGTATTCTCTTCATTTGGATGATAAAATTCTGACCTTCTGGAACGGGTTGATGATTGCGGCAATGTGTGAACTGTACCTTGCAGGGAGAAAGGAGCGCTATCTTCATGCAGCCAAATGCGCAGATGCCTTTATACAGAAGAACCTGTGTGAAAACGATACACTGTTTGTCAGCTGCCGGGAAGGGAAGCGTGGGGTGATGGGGTTCTTGGACGATTATGCCGGATATATGTTCGCCCAGCTTGAACTTTACAAGGCGACTTTAGATCACAGATATGTAGAACGGGCAAGTCTTCTGTTCGATAAGGTCAAAGCCGGCTTTGGAGATCATACGGGGGGTTTTTATTTATACAGTAAAGACAGTGAGGAACTGATCGTTCGTCCAAAAGAGACCTATGACGGCGCAATTCCAAGCGGCAATTCCTTAATGGCATATAATCTGGTTCGTCTGTGGCTGATTACTTCCGATGAAGAATATAGAATGGAAGCGGAACGGCAGCTGGATTTTCTTGCAGCAGAGGCATCCCAGTATCCGCACGGCTATGCGATGTTTTTGACCGCACTTTTGGAATATGATACTCCGCCAATGAAAGTGACGGTTGTGCTTGATGCGAAAACGGATGGGAGCCGGCTGAAGCTTGATGTTCCAGCGGATGCGGTCGTTATATTACAGCAGCCCACAGAAGAATATCCGTTAAAAAACGGGAAAACGACCTATTATGTTTGCGGCAATCGTAATTGCATGCCGCCGGTCAACGATTTGAACCAACTTTAGAAAAATCTTATCAGCCAAGGCAATAATTCATATAAAAAACACCATTGATAACCGCCCTTTTACCGGCAAAAATCAATGGTGTTTTTAAATGTTTAATTTGTTATAAAATCTATTTCTGTGATGAATAAGCGGTCATTACACTGTAAGTCTAAGTGCCCGTTATATTTTTCGGCCACTTTACGGATGGAATAAAGGCCAATTCCATGAGAAAAAACATCTTCTTTGGTTGTCATTATCATGTTATTTCTGATTTTCACTTGCTTAACCACAGGATTTGTAATTTTGATAAAAAACAGATCAGCGTTTTGCTTGGCAGATATACTGATTTTTTTCATTTCTTCATGCGGCAGTTTTAAGCAGGCTTCGATTGCGTTATCTAAGGCATTGCCAAAAACAATACACAAATCTACCGGATCAATTACTTCTTTTGGGATTAATCCATT
>JAFUNM010000012.1 GCA_017482195.1 Clostridia bacterium | reverse complement strand
TAATCCTTGAAAGCCTTGCCAGCCTTGAAAGCAGGGGTCTTGGAAGCAGCGATCTTGATGGTCTCGCCGGTTCTGGGATTCTTGCCGGTGCGGGCGGCCTTGTTGCGAACTTCGAAAGAACCGAAGCCAACCAGCTGAACCTTGTCGCCCTTCTTCAGAGCGTCTTTGATCTCTGCGAGAACTGCGTTTACAGTATCCTCAGCAACTTTCTTGGAAACATTTGCATTTGCTGCAACAGCAGCAACCAATTCTGCTTTGTTCATTTTTGAATTCCTCCAAAATATTTTTTTATATCATCGAACAAACGGTGATAAACATTACTTACATTATGCCTCATTTTGAAAGGTTTTGCAAGTGTTTTTTCCAAAAAAGGCAAACTTTTTAGCGATTTTGCTGTATTTTTGCCTCGTTCTCTATATATAAGGCATATTCAGGGTCCATTTTTTTGGATTTTGCAATGCGTGCAAGGGTAAAAAGCACCTCTCCAAGCGTTTTTTGATCCTCTTTTTCGGCAAGTTTTTGCACTTGAACCCAAAGGAGCGGATATAGATCCTGCGGCTCCTCTTTGCCGTAAATCTTGCCCGCGATCTTCTCGGCACGGGTGAGGGAGGGCAGGCTTTTGGCAATGCCGTCTAAATCCTCATAAAGGCTTTTTTGTCCCTTTTCTTTCCGCTTAAGTTCCTCCCAGCCCTCTTCGGTGGAGCCTCGGTCGTCGGGCGCATCAGCAAAAATGCGGGGGTGGCGAAAGATCAGTTTTTTACAGACCCGGTCGTAAACATCCTGTTCGTTAAAGCGCCCTTCCTCTTCGCCGATGCAAATATGAAAGAGCACCTGCATCGCAAGATCTCCCAGCTCCTCTACCATCATTTCGGTATTATCCCGGTCGATGGCTTCGGCAACCTCGTAGGCTTCTTCGATAACACCCCGGCGAACCGACTGGTGGGTCTGGATACGATCCCACGGGCAACCGTCCGGCGCCCGCAGAACACGCAGTAATTCGAGCAGGTCATTATAGGTATAATGCGCCTTGTTTTTAAAGTTCGTTTTATCCATGGATCCAGCCCTTCTTTTCTAAGAAGGTACCCAGTCTGTCGCCCTTGGGAATCAGCGCCATATCTTCTTTGGCCAGCACCTTCAGCACCAACAGCAATACAGCATAAATGACCACCGCGACCAAGACCGCAGGGAAGAGAGCAAGCTTTAAGGAAAGACCGGAGATACACAGCAGCTTCCAAACCCCATAGGCCGCAGCGCAGCAGACCATACTGCAGATGGCGGGCTTTAAGAAGGTATCTTTCACGGGAAAACGGAATCCCACATATTTATAGATGAAATAGATGTTCAGAGCGGCAATGGAAGTATAGCAGGCAAAGGTACCCAAAGGTGCGCCCATAATACCGATACTGCGTACCGCAATAATATTTACGGTCAGCTTCATCACCGCACCCACTCCCATGGTCATCAGGGAGGTCTTGACTTTGCCTGCCGCCTGCAGATAAACGCCGGTCAAAGAAACAAAGGAAACAAAGAAAACGGAGATCGCCAGCAGCCGCAGGGTGGGGATCACAACCTCCCAGTAGGAGTCTACATAAAGCAGCTTGACGATGGGCTCACTCATAATGCTCATACCCAGCGCACAGGGCATAGCAATGAGGGAAACCACCTTTGCGGCAGACCGCATATTGGTATAAGCCTCTTCTTTTTTTCCGGCTGCCAGTGCCGAGGTGAGGAAGGGGAGCACTGCAATGCCTACCGTTACCGTAATGGCGGGGATCAAATTGAAAAGGGAAGAGGTGCCGCCGGAATAAGCTCCGTAAACATCAATGACCTGATCATTGGAAAGGCCGTATTCCTGCAGATTCCATTTTACCAAAAACATATCCAAAGTAGAGGTGACGCTCATCACCGCCGAACTCAGGGAGATAGGGATCGCAAGGGTCAGAGTGGTTTTTGCAATGGCGCGTCCGCTGCGGGAGGGGAGAGTGTCAGCAATATCCCGGCCCAGTTCCCGCTCTCTCATAAAACGGATCACCATAAAAATAGTGGCGGAAAAAGAACCGAAGGTTACACCTAACACACCGCCGCAGGCCAAGATCATGGGGTCGGTGATACCCTGCAGTCGCATGATGCCGACAATTCCGAGGCCCACCAGCTTAAAAGCTGCCTCAATGACCTGGAAGGTGGCGGTGGGGGTCATGCACTTATAGCCTTGAAAATATCCTTTGATGGTAGCAGAGATGGCAACCAAAAAGATGGCGGGCGCGATCAGGGTAATGCAATGATTTGCTGCATCGCTCGCCAACAGATTGGAAAGGGGCTCCACAAAGAGCATCATCAGAATCATTAAAATGATACCGATCACCGCAAATACGGCGGTGGAGATCTTTAAGATCTTTTTCGGCTCCTGCAGCCGTTTTTCCACCACTGATTCACTGACCATCTTTGCAATGGCTACCGGCACTCCTGCGGTGGATAAAACATAGAGCAGGGAGTAGATCTGGTAGGCATCATTATAATAATTCATCCCTACCGTATCGATCCAGTTGGCAAGGGGGATCTTGTAAATGGCACCGATGATCTTGACCAATACATTAGCGACCGTTAAGATCAGCGCACCGCTTAGAAAATTCTTTTGTGCTTTAGCCAAGGGAGCACCGCCTTACTTCAAATTTGCGCCGCAATGGGGGCAGAAGGAATTCTTTTTGGAGACTGCCTTGCCACAGGTCATGCAGGCCTTTTGATTTTTCAGTAACTGGCGCTCTTCTTCCTTTTCGCTTAAAGCTTCTTTGAGAACCGTCAGTTCTTCGATATAGCCGTTGATCTCCTCGGCGGTGTCGATCTCTTCGGTGTGTGCCTTGTAGACCGCTTTGCCGATGGCTTTGTAAAGAGCATTGATCTTGTTGCGCAGCTCTGCTGCATTCCAGGTGGCAACGGTGTAGTCCTTTACAACGCCTGCCTTCTCAACGATAAATTCGCCGGCCTTTTGAGCCTCCTGGCTGATCTGATCAAAAATATCCATTTGAGTTACCTCCAAAAAAGACAATATATAAAAAATTATATCCCCATTTTGATTTTTAGTCAAGAACATAACGAAAACACCCACCGCTTTCGCGGTGGGTGTTTCCGTTTGCATTAAAAATAGGAGGGGGATTAAGACGAGATCTCTCTCATCTCGACTGTAGTATAACACAGCTAAACCAAAAATATGTTATCAAACTTTGAACAAACTTTTAAAGAAAATGAATAAACTATGAAATCGGCGCAGCTGCTTGTTTTTTCGCCTTTTTCTGTTCTCTTAAATCTTTGAAAAAGGCTTTGAGGATGCCGCTGCATTCTTCTTCCAGAACGCCGAATACGGTCTCCGGATGATGGTTCCAGGGATATTCTGTCAGATTCATCACTCCGCCCATAGCACCGCCTTTCGGATCGGTTGCCCCGATGACCACCCGCGGAATGCGGGTGTTGATGATCGCTCCCGCACACATGGGGCAGGGCTCCAGGGTGACATAAAGGGTGCAATCCTCCAGCCGCCAGGATTTTAATTTTTTGCAGGCACGCTGCATGGCGGTCAGCTCTGCATGGGACAGTCCGTTTTGATCCATCTCCCGTCGATTGTAGCCGCGGGCAATGATCTTACCGTTCTGTACCACCACTGCGCCCACCGGCACCTCGCCCAGCGCCGCTGCTTTTTCGGCAAGACGTAAGGCTTCTTTCATGTATTTTTCGTCCATATGATCATCTCCATTCCTATCTTAAACGATTAAGCCATAAAATGTAAAGGAAAATTTTATAAAAACCTTTACTTTATTTACTTAATTTGATATCATTTATTGTTAGAAAAGGAGGAAATGATGATGAACATAGCAGTATTATTCGGCGGAAAGTCCTCTGAGCATGAAGTTTCCCGCAATTCGGTCTGTAATGTGCTGAATTGCTTGAATAAGGAAAAATACACCGTATATACCGTCGGCATCACCAAAGAGGGTGCATGGTATCTTACCAACGCGACTCAGGATGAAATTCGCAGCGGCGAGTGGGAAATGCGGGCGGATAATGAAGCCGCCTGGATCCTTCCCGATCCTTCGGTGAAGGGTCTTTACACCGCAAGCGGCAAGGTGTTGCCGGTGGAATGTGCTTATCCTGTACTCCACGGCAAAAACGGCGAAGACGGCGCGGTTGCCGCCCTCTTCCAGTTGGCCGGAATTCCTCAGGTTACCACAACTATGACCAGTGCTGCCAATTCCATGGATAAAGCGCTGACGAAGCTGATCTGTGAAAATGCAGGGATTCCTCAGGCTGCCTGGACTTTTGTTTACAGCCGCGATCTTGCGGATGTAGATGCCGTAGTGAAAAAAATCGAAACCGCATTGCCCTATCCCATCTTTGTGAAACCTGCCAGTGCCGGCAGCAGCGTCGGTATCAGCAAATGCCATGACCGCGCCGAACTGATCGAGGGGTTGAAGGTTGCCGCTGAGCACGATTTTAAGATCGTTTTGGAAGAAACGGTCATCGGCCGCGAAGTGGAAATCGCAGTGTTGGGCAATGAAGAACCCATCGCCTCTGTAGTGGGAGAAATCGCTCCTGCCGCTGAGTTTTACGATTACGACGCCAAATATAACGATGCCAATTCCCTGCTCTTCATCCCCGCCCGTATCAGTGAGGGGGAGAGCGAATTGCTGCGAGAGACCGCAAAAAAGGTCTTTTGTGCCATGGAATGTACGGGACTTGCCCGGGTAGACTTTTTCTTAAAAGAAAATGGGCAGCCGATTTTTAATGAGCTTAATACCATCCCGGGCTTTACCAATATCAGTATGTATCCTAAATTAATGGAAGCTACCGGTATCTCCGGGGAGGAACTGCTGGATCGCTTGATTACTTTAGCCATCGAAAGAGAGTAAGCTATGAACCGGAACGCGCCCATCGGGGTTTTTGACAGCGGTTTGGGAGGGCTTACTGCCCTCCGTCAGCTGCAAAAAGATCTGCCCCTTGAAAAATTTATATATTTCGGTGACACAGCCCGGGTGCCTTACGGCGGCCGAGATAAAGAGACCTTGCGCTCTTTTGCTCAAAGCGATATCGCCCTGCTGCGCTCCTTCGGTGTAAAGGCTATCTTAGTAGCCTGCGGCACCCTTTCCTCTGTTCTTCTGGAGGAGATCCGAGGGGATTATGACATTCCTCTGGTAGGTGTAGTCAAAAGCGCCGCCGCTGCCGCTTCTGAAAAGGGAAGCCGAGTGGCCGTTTGGGGCACTGCTGCTTCCATCGGCTCCGGTGCCTATGCAAGGGAAGTGGAGCGTTTGGGTAAAAAGGCGGTCTCCTCTGTGCCCTGTCCCAAATTAGTACCGCTGATTGAATCAGGGAATACCGCTCCCGATCATCCCGAAACGAAAGCTGCGATTGCCGAGTACTTGGCTCCGGTACTGTTGGCTCAAGCCGATGTGCTGATCTTGGGTTGTACTCATTACCCTCTGTTGGAAGAGGCGATCCGGGCTCAAGCCGATATTCCTCTCATCAATTCTGGCAAAGAGAGCGTCCGTTCTTTGAAGGAGACCCTTGCTGCGCAGGGTCTTTTGCGTACGGACGGAGAGGGCAGTACCCGCTATTTTGTCAGCGGTGACATAGAGACGTTTGTTAAGCAGGGCAGCTTGTTTATGGGTGAAGATCTTTGCGGAAAGGTGGAATATGCCGATGCCGGAAAATAAAACGGTTTCCATTGCTATGATCACCTCTCAGAAGATCGACGGTGACCGCGATACCCAAACTGCGGAACTTACCGGTACGCTCTGGTTTAAAGAAAGCGCCGCCCACCTGATTTATGAGGAGAACGGCACCAAGACTCATCTCCGTATTGGGGACAAGCTGGTTCATATCCACCGTTTGGGGGAACTTTCCGGGGACCTCTGGTTTGCGGAAGGGGAAGAACGGGATACCCGTTATGAGACCCCCTACGGCAGAATGATCTTGACGATCCATACGCATCGGATCCGTTGGGATGAAAAGAGATTAACGTTGGCCATTCGCTATAATGTTTTAGCGGAAGGCCGGCTGGTAAGTATGAATGAAATGAATATCGAAATGAAAGAGAAGGTAAACGAATGAAAAACCCGGTCAACGAGATGAAAAATAAGATCCATTCGCTGGTGCTGGAAAGCTATGCCGCCTGCGTGGCAGAGGGCAGCCTCCCGGAAGCAGAGCTTTTGGCTTTTGATATTGAGCAGCCCAGGGATTCCCAAAACGGGGATTTCTCCAGCAACTTTGCCATGAAAAATGTTCGTGTTTTGAAAAAAGCACCTCAGATGATCGGCAATCTATTGATCGAGCATCTGCCCGCCTGCCCCGAGATCGAGCGGGCGGAGGTTGCCGGCCCCGGCTTTTTGAATTTCTACTTGAGCGGCGCATATTTTGCTGAGGTGGCGAAAACCGCCGCAGCGCTGGGCGGCGAATACGGCAAGACAGACCGCTTGCAGGGGGAGAAGATCATGGTGGAATTTGTCTCCGCCAACCCCACCGGCCCCATGCATATGGGCAATGCCCGCGGCGGCGTGCTGGGTGATGCGTTGGCAAGCGTTCTGGACAGAGCCGGCTGGGATGTCAGCCGCGAGTTCTATGTTAACGACGCAGGCAACCAGATAGAAAAGTTTGCCACCTCCATCGATGCTCGCTATCAGCAGCTTATCCTGGGCGAGGATAAGGTAGAGTTCCCTGAGGACGGCTACCACGGCGACGATAT